>JBFXGS010000042.1:0-11747 GCA_050177775.1 Bacilli bacterium
TGCCTTTAAAACTCTCTATTTTGTTGGAGTGACCATTTTTGGAGCAATTATCAGTCTTTGGGTGGCTTTTTCCAATGCAAATGCTTTAGATTCGATTCTTCCAGTGGCTTTGGGCGTGACCGTTGTTTGTTCGATTTTAGCCCTTTGGTTTCCTAATTTGTCGGCTTTTTTTGGGTCTTTATATTGTTTAGGCGAAGGTTTATTGGTGGGCTTTGTATCTTTATTGTTTGAAGCAGAAGCCCCAGGGGTAGTGCTAACAGCCATCTTAGCAACGATTGTAGTTTTAATTGTTGTTGCTACTTTGTTTCTAACGAGGTTAATTGTTGTTAATAGTGGATTTATTCGCTTTTTACTAATTTTTTCCATTTCAATGATTGTCACACAATTGTTACTTTGGATTATTTCTTTTAGTTTTGGGGTAACTTATGATTTAGGTTTATCAATGTTGTCATCAGGAATCATGGTTTTTCTGGCCACTCTCTACCTTTTATTTGATTTCGAGAATATTTGCCGAGTAGTAGAAGGGAGAGCTCCAAAAAAATTAGAATGGTACGTTTCCTTTGGGTTAGTTTTCACAATTATTTGGTTGTATATGGAGATTCTTCCGATTATTGCTCGAATCTTTTTCAATCGAGACTAAAAACAAGACCAACATTTTTTGTTGGTCTTGTTTCTTTTCTATTTAAATTATCAGGTTTTTATAGTATAATAAGCTTAAAGGAAAGTTATTTATGGATTTAAAAATTTATCCCCAAACCCTAAGTGGAATTGTGGAAGCACCGCCTTCCAAAAGTTATACTCATCGCGCGGTTATTTGTGCAAGTCTTGCTCAAGGCCGTTCAGTCATTAATAATCCCTTAATTTGCGAAGACACTATTGCAACCATCAATGCTTTGAAAGCAATTGGCGTTAATATTGTTTTTTATGAAACGAGAATTGAAATCGATGGCCTCACCAAAGTAATTATTCCCAAAAAGCCCATTTGCTGTAAAGAATCGGCCTCGACCTTAAGAATGCTCCTGCCTTTTTTTTCAACTTTAAATTCAGAGTGGACTTTTTCAGGGACAAAGTATTTAATTGATCGGATTCAAGATACTGACTTAAATGAACTTAAAGGTTTGCAATTTCAAAAACAAGCCGGTGATTTAAAAGTATCTGGTTGTCTTAACCAAAATTACTATCATTTAAACGGTAATTTTACAAGTCAGTTTATCTCGGGTATGATAATGGCTTTGCCTTTTCTTGCGCAAAATCCCAAACTTCTTATAAGTGGGATTGATATTAATCATCCTTATATCCAATTAACCATCAAAACTTGTGAAACATTTGGTTTGGAATTTATTATTTCCAATCAAAGCACTATTGAAATTAAACCGGGTAGTAATTATAAAAATACCGTGTTTGATGTCGAAGGCGATTTTTCCAACTCGGCTTGTTGGGTGGGAGCGGCTTATTTCAACCCGCAATTACGGGTCGGCTGTTTAAATCCTAATTCCTATCAAGGCGATGCGCGGATTTTTGAGCATCTTGAGTCAATGAATGTGAAATTTAAAGTTAACGATGGGGATTATTCTTATTTTGAGGGAAAAATCGGTGATGCTCAAGTCGATATATCTGAAACGCCAGATTTGGGCCCAATTATAGCCGCTATTGCATCTTTGGGCACCGGGACCGTAATAATCAGTGGAATTGATAGACTCAATTATAAAGAAAGCAATCGGGGCTTATCAGTTATGGAAGGTTTAAACCGGTTAGGCGGCGATGTAAAAATCGAAAATAATCGGATGATCATAAAAGGAAAACCATATTTAGAAGGTGGCTGTGAAATTGATAGTTATAATGATCACCGCCTTGTTATGGCTTTTACAATGCTTGGAAATCAAGTTCGGCATCCTTTTATCATCAAAAACTTTTTGTCTATAAATAAGTCATATCCTAATTTTTTTGATGTTTTTCGGAGAGTTGGGGGAAAAACGGAGGTGGTTTAATGCAAAAGCTCAAAGTGTCATATTCCAATCAAACTGTTGATGTCTTTATTGAAAACCATTTAATAGATCATATTCAGGATTACCTCAATCAAGAAGAACATTATTTTATCATCACTGATCAAATCGTAGCATCTAAATATTTGGATTCGATTATTAAACAAATAGACCATTACGATTTGTTTATTCTATCTTCGGGGGAATTGAGCAAGAACTTTGACGATGTCAAGAAAATCATAACGCATTTAATGGCGGCAAACATTCAAAAAAAGGATTATTTGTTAGCTTTAGGCGGAGGAGTAGTCGGTGACATTACCGCCTTTGTAGCATCTATTTATAAACGCGGAGTTAAATTCATCGCCATTCCGACAACTTTAACTTCACAAGTCGATAGTTGCCTAGGGGGAAAATGTGGCGTCGATTTTACCTTTAATAATGATACCTACAAAAATCAAATTGGAACGTTCTACCATCCTGAAAAAATTTTGGTCGATCCCTTTTTGTTGACTTCTTTACCGAAAACAGAATTTGCTTCGGGGATGAGTGAAGTGATTAAATATGGTTTGTGCTTTTCGTCAACTTTATTAAATAAAATAAAAAATGATGCCCCTATTGAAGAAGTTATTTTTGATTGTTTGCAAATTAAAGCCAAAATTACCGAGCAAGATGAATTTGATCAAAACAAACGGTTGGCTTTAAATTATGGCCATACCATCGGCCATGCTTTGGAAAGCTTATCCCAATTCTCTATCAATCATGGTCAAGCGGTTGCTTTGGGTTTATATTATGAAACAAAACAACCAAGCATTCGGGAAGTTTTGCGAACTATTTATCAAAAATTTAGCATCAACCTTGCTTTTTCTTTTCATATCAAAGATATCATCAAGTTTATCGAGAAAGATAAGAAAAGAAATCACGCGATGATTACTGTTCCTATTTTAAAAGAAATCGGCGTTGTTGCCGTCGAAACCATCGCTTTTGAAGAATATTGTCGAGGTATGGAATGAATAATTTTGGAAAAAAATTGCGAATTACCTTGTTTGGGGCATCGCACGAACCCTTTATAGGCATCGTTATTGATGGTTATCCGGCGGGAATTACCTTAGATATGTCTTTAATAAGGTCAAAACTTATGTTGAGAAAAGGCCTGGTGGCATTGACTTCGTCGCGTCTAGAAAATGATGATTTTCAAATCTCTAGTGGATATTTTCAGAATTTTACCACTGGTGCTCCGATAACCTTTCTTGTGAAGAACGAAGATGTGAAAAGCGCTGATTATGAGAAGCAATATGGAATCGCAAGGCCGAGCCATGGTGACTTTGTCCTTCATGAAAAATATCACGGTTTTAATGATTACCGAGGCGGAGGAACCGCATCGGGACGATTAACCGTGGTTTTGGTGATTTTGGGCGCACTATGCGAGCAATTATTAAAACAAAAAAATATTTGGGTGGGATCAATCATAAAATCGCTTGGCAATATCGTTGATGACCGCGGAGATATCACCTTTGAAGATATTCAAACCCATGCAAATAATCCCTTTCCGGTGCGCGATAATCAAGATAAAGACAAAATGCTTGAAGCTATCAAGCAAGCTTCCTTTAACCAAGATAGTTTAGGAGCGATTGTGCAAACGGGAGTCTTTAACTTACCAATTGGCTTGGGTCAACCCTTTTTTGACAGTGTCGAATCGATTATTAGTCATTTGATGTTTTCAATTCCAGGTGTAAAAGGAATTGAATTTGGTTTAGGCTTTCAAATGGCTTTAAAAACCGGAAGCATGGTTAATGATCCAATGTTTTATCAAAACAACCAAATTAATTATGGCACCAATAACGCTGGAGGAATCAATTCCGGCATTACTAACGGTAATCCACTTATCTTCCAAACCGCCTTTCGGCCCACTCCATCAATTGGTTTGTGTCAAGATACCGTTGATTATCTAAAAAAAATCAACGTGAAAAATGAAATCAAAGGACGACACGATGTTGTTTTCGCCATCAAAGGGTTACATGTCGTCAATGCCTTAACAAACTATGCCATTTTAGAAATGTTGTTTGAGGAAAATTTATGGACAAGTTAGCAAAGTGGCGTCAAGAAATCAACGACATTGATGATGAAATAGCTCAATTAATTGAAAAACGGTTTAATCTTTCGAAACAAATAGGGATGTATAAATTGGCAAATCAAATTCCGATTGCAATGCCTAATCGTGAACAATCCATTAAAGAACGATTGAAAGTAAAACTTTATGGTGAACAACTGGTTCAAATTTATGATAAAGTGTTAAATTTAAGCAAAGCCATCCAAAACAGTCATTTTTTTCTGATTGGGAAAAAATTAGATTATTCCCTTTCCCCTTTGATTCATCATTTACTGGGAAATGACACGTATGGACTGATGGAATTAAACAATTTTGATTCCATTAAAAAAATTCCTTTTCAAGCGATTAACATCACCAATCCCTTTAAAACCGAGGCTTTTAATTGGTGTGATGAATGGGATGAAAAAGCTAAAATTACTCAATCAGTTAATTTGCTAGTCAATAAGAATAATCGAAGAATCGGTTACAATACGGATTTTGGGGCTTTTTTAAATGTTTTAGATTTTTATCAAGTCGATGTAAAAAATACAAAAGTTATTATAATTGGCAATGGAGCAACAAGCAGAACCATAAGTTGGGCTTTAAGAGAAAGAAATTGCCAACAGATTATTTATTTAGTTCGTGAAAAAAGGCATCAAGATGAATTTTTATTGACTGATTTCTCGCGTTTTTGGGACTTTAATGTCATAATAAATACCACTCCCTATGGAACAAACTTCCAAGATGATCCAAGTCCTCTATTCCCAATTGAGGGTTTTCGCAATTTAAAATTTGTTTTTGATGTCGTTTACAATCCTTTTCTTACTCCATTGTTATTATCAGCAAAAAAACGCCACATTTTATGTGCCAATGGTTTATTGATGCTTGTGAGCCAAGCCGCTTGGGGATTGGAAATTGTAAAAAAAGAAAAATATTTACATTTAGTGAATCCCATTTACCAACAGTTAACATCATTTTTGCGAAATGTTGTTTTAATCGGCATGCCCTATTCGGGAAAAACAACTCTTGGTAAAAGCTTAGGAAAAGGATTAAATCGGGCCTTTTATGATGTTGATGATGAACTCAAAAAGCAAGGAAATGATTTGCCAACCTTATTAAAGTCCAGTAATCTCGAAACTTTCCGAAAAATCGAAGCTGAGGTTACTTTAAACTTGAATAAAAAAACATCAATTGTTTTATCAACGGGTGGGGGGATTATTTTGAATGCCGAAGTAATGCAAAAATTGCAACAAACGAGTATCATTGTCTTTGTCAATACTTCATTAATTGATTTAGTTAATCGTTTGGATGGTTCCAGGCCCCTAGCGAAAACAAAAGATGAGTTGGAAAAGCTTTTTATTGAACGCATTTCCCTCTACCATTACTATGCTGATATCGTTGTAAATGATGATAAAGAAGCCATGGAGAAAATAAATGAATATCTTAATAATCAACGGTCCTAATCTCAATCTGCTGGGAAAAAGAGAACCAGAAATTTATGGTTCTCAAAGCTACCAAGATTTATTGGATTTCTTAAATGAATTTGGGAAAAAGAACAGCCTTAATTTAAACATCTTTCAAAGCAATCATGAGGGTTTGATTATCGATAAATTGCATGAAGCTTTTTATCAAAAAATTGATGGGATAATCATCAATCCCGGTGCATTTACTCATTATTCTTTCGCAATTCGCGATGCAATTTCGGCAATAGATATTCCCGTGGTTGAAGTTCATCTATCGGATATTCAACATCGCGAACCATTTCGAAAAATATCCGTTATCAGTGAAGTTTGTCGTCGCCAATTTTTTGGAAAAGGATTTATTAGTTATCAAGAAGGGTTAGAATTTTTAATAGGTGAGATTAATGGAGCTAGTTAAGCAAGCTAATCAAATAAATAAAATCAAAGATTTTGATATCAATAATCAATTAATGATCATTGCTGGACCTTGCGCTATTGAATCCTACGATCAAATGATGGAAGTTTCCCGATTATTAGTTGCAAACAAGGTGCGTTTTTTACGAGCCTATCCCGATAAACCCCGAACTTCACCCTACTCATTTCAAGGACTTGGTGAAAAAAGTCATGGGATTATTTTAGCCATCAAAAAGCAATTTCCCCTTTTATTAATTGTATCTGAATTATTGAATTTTAATGACCTGTCATTCTTTTTAGAAAATGTTGACGTGATTCAAATTGGGGCTAGAAATATGCAAAATTTTGAATTGTTAAAAGCGCTTGGGAGAGTAAATAAACCATTGATTTTAAAAAGAGGTTTTGGAAATACGATTGAAGAATGGCTAATGGCGGCTGAATATTTAATAAAATATGGAAATTCACAAGTTATTTTGTGTGAAAGAGGAATAAGAACTTTTGAAACTATGACAAGAAATACTCTTGATATTAGTTCCATTCCAATAATCAAGCAAATGACTAAATTACCGATCATCGCAGATCCTTCCCATGCTTGTGGAAGAAGCGATTTGGTAAAACCTCTAGCCTTAGCATCACTAGCTGCGGGAGCTGATGGCTTATTACTTGAAGTTCACCCCCAACCATCTCAATCATTAAGCGACAAGGATCAAGCTTTAAATTTTGACGAATTTTCTCGATTATTGGCCGATATTAAGGATATTTCTCAATTAATGAAGAAGAAAATTTAATTATTTTTGATAACGTTATCAAAATTAATTTTATTGAATTTTTCCGGTGATGAGTGTATAATAAAAACGATAAAAACCATAAGGAGGAAAATAATATGGCAGTAAAAGTTGCAATTAACGGATTCGGACGCATTGGTCGTTTAGCTTTTCGTTTAATGTTTGGTAGTAAAGATTTCAATATCGTTGCTTTAAACGATTTGACGGGAGCTGAAGATTTAGCTTATTTATTAAAATATGATAGCGCACAAGGGAACTATAAAACAGATTCCATTTCTTGGAAAGAAGGCGCAATTGTTGTCGATGGAAAAGAAATTAAAGTATTCGCTGAAAAAGATCCTCTTGCCTTACCATGGAAAGCCCTTGATGTTGATGTCGTAATCGAATGTACGGGTATTTTCACAAGTAAAGAAAAAGCACAAGCACATATTACAGCTGGTGCAAAACGTGTTATTATTTCGGCACCGGCCAAGGGCGAAATGAAAACCATCGTTTTTAATGTCAACCATAAAACCCTTGATGGCAGTGAAACCATTATTTCGGGTGCATCTTGCACAACAAACTGTTTAGCACCTGTTGCAAAAGTATTGAATGATAACTTTGGAATTGTTAAAGGTTTCATGACAACTGTTCATGCTTATACCAATGACCAAAACACCTTAGATGGTCCTCACAAAGCAGGAATTAAATCACGTCGTACGCGTGCAGCGGCCGCCAACATTGTTCCGACTACTACCGGTGCAGCATCGGCTCTTGGTTTAGTAATTCCAGCATTAAAAGGAAAACTTGATGGCATGGCTCTTCGTGTTCCGACGATTACGGGTTCCGTTGTGGATTTGGTTTTTGAACCAGGACGAAATGTCACTGTTGAAGAAGTTAACGCTTGTTTAAAAGCTAACGCTAATGAAACTTTAGGCTATACGGTAGATCCAATCGTTTCTTCCGATGTTATTGGCATGGCTTATGGCTCATTAGTCGACGCATCTTGCACAACCTTATTAGAAGTTGATGGAAAACAACTTGTAAAAGTTATTGCTTGGTATGACAATGAAATGAGTTACACTTCCCAATTAGTCAGAACCGCTAAATATTTAGTATCAAAAATCTAAAGAAAAGAAACAGAGAAACATGAAAACTGTTTCTCTTTTTTTTTCTTAATGATATAATTATGAACGAGGACTTAATTAATGTTTGAAAAAGAACACGTTATTGTTGAATGTCAAGATTTTAACCACCAAGGGCAGGGTGTTTGTAAGTTGGCGTCATTTCCGCTTTTTGTTGATTTTTTATTAATCGGCGAGAAAGCCGAAATAGAAATTACTAAATTAACAAAAAACTATGGTTTTGGTAAAATCATCAAGTTATTGGAAAAAAGTGAGAAAAGAGAAATTCCTAAATGTTCAGCTTTTGGCAAATGTGGTGGGTGTGAAATCATGCATATGAGTTATCCAGCTCAATTGGCATTTAAAAAACAAATGAGCATTAACACGCTTAAAAAAATCGGCCACCTCACCAATCTTCCGCTTTCAGGGATTATGGGAATGGAAAATCCCTATTATTATCGAAATAAAGTCCAAATTCCTTTTCAAAAGAAGAATAATGATGTTGTATGTGGCTTTTTTCAAAAAAACAGCCACATTATTTATCCTATGAAAGAATGTTTCATACAACCGACCGAGGCTACTCAAATAGCTTTGTTTATTTGTGATTTTGCCAATAAGTATCATCTTTCTCCTTACGATGAAAAGACCCATACGGGAATATTGCGCCATGTTTTAATCAGAAATAATCAACAAAATGAATTTATTGTTGTTATTGTAACAAATTCTGTCAATTTTCCGAATAAAGTACTATTTGTGAGTAAGATTACTGAGCAATTTCCTCAAGTTAGGACCATTGTCCAAAATATCAACATTGAAAGAACAAATGTTGTTTTGGGAAACAAAAATATTGTTTGGTCCGGAATGGGTTTTTTAAATGAGAATTTGCTTGGCTTGTCTTTTACCATTTCTCCCCATTCATTCTTTCATACCAATTATGAGCAAACAAAACGGCTTTATGAACAAGTGCTTAAATATGCCGACCCTAAACCAAGTGACACAATTGTGGATGGATATTGTGGCGTCGGGACCATCGCTTGTTTTTTAGCGAAATCCTGTAAAAAAGTGATTGGTATCGAAATTGTGAAAGAAGCAATCAAAGATGCCAAAGGCAATGCCGTAATAAATAGTATTGAAAATGTGGAATTCATTGTTGGTAAAACAGAAGATGAAATCAAAAACTTTAAGTCAGGAGACATAAATATTATTGTCGTCGATCCTCCACGAAAAGGATGTGACCGACAACTGCTTGAAGCCATTAAACTAATTAAGATTCCCAAAGTCATCTATGTCTCTTGTGATGTTGCTACGTTAGCAAGGGATTTGGAATGTTTAGTTAGTGATTATGAGATAAAAGATATGACTTTTTTTGATATGTTTCCGCAAACATGCGATGTTGAAACATGTGTTTTATTAGCTTTAAAGTAAGGAAGAAATTTATGAAGAAGAAAATAATTTTAGTGATTTTTGCAGCCATTATCTTGTTAGTATTTTTGGGGGGTATCATCATTTATAAGAAGATCCAAAATGATTTAGAAAGTTTATCACAATTGCAAATTGAAGAAATTGATTTAAGTTTAATTGATGATGGTGAATATTTAGGGGAGTATTCCGCTTTTCCTGTTTCAGCAAAAGTAAAAGTAACCATTTTCAACCATGAAATAACGGAAATATTAATCCTTGAGCATTCTAATGGTCAAGGGGGCGATGCGGAAAACATTACTTCGTCGGTAATTGCTTCGCAATCTCTTCAAGTTGAAGTCATTGCAGGAGCAACATACAGCAGCAAAGTTATCTTAAAAGCGATTGAAAATGCCTTTTCATAAAAAATTGGATAAATCAAAAAAGGAGGTTATTTTGCGAGAAATTAAAGTGCTAATCGGTTTTCTTGTTGTTGTTTTTTTAACCGGATGTTTTTCTCTTAAAGAAGAACCCCTTGAAAATCCAACAATTATCCCTCAAGAAAATCAACTTTTTTTAGACATCAATCCTAAACAAATAAATTTAAAAGTTGCCGACCATTTTCAATTATATCCTAGTGTCAGTAATGCCATCGGACCATACAAGATTATTTATTCATCTTCTAATCCTTTGGTGGCTTTTGTCTCTTCGGAAGGATTGATTGAAGCAAAAACGGCGGGAAATTGCACAATTGACGTTTTTATTGAAGGTAATACCGAAATAAAGAAAACTATCGACATTTTGGTTAGTGAAAAAGAAGAAATAAGTTTCATCTTAACGCTTGATGGTCCGGATACCATTTTTGTTGGAGAAACGGTAACCATGCAAGCTTTCGATTCTTCAAATCCTGATAATTTAGTATTCTGGTAATCAATGGATTCTTCAATTGTAACAGTTGATGGCGAAGGACGAATTTTCGGTAATGCTCCCGGGACAACTTCCATAAAAATATCTTCCTATTATTCAGGTAATATTGCTGAAAGAGAAATTATCGTTTTGCCCGTTATTCCTTTGGGAATTGAAATAACCAGCCCCGATTCATCTGTTTATTCGCCGAACTCTGAAGTGAAATTAACTGCCAGCATCCTTCCGCTTAATGCCAAACAAGATATCTTATGGATTTCCAGTGATGAGACGATTGCGAAAGTAAATGAATTTGGTTTGGTTACTTTTCTTAAATCGGGAGAAGTTGTCATCGAAGCGAAAGCAAAAGAAACGGATTTGCGGGCGTTTATCACCTTGAAAGTCGCCATTTCTCCCTTTTTTGTTTTTGATAATCTTCATGTATTTAACCCCATTGTTCAAAACAATGTCATGCATTGGGCGTACAATGACCCGAATCTAAATCAATCAACCAATGTTTATGGGAGCGTATCCCGATATTTATTTTCCGATTTAAATATCGACAATACTTCGTACTGGCTTAGTTCTTCCGCTCTCAATTTTGATCAAAGAACGTTTGATAAACCGGAGTATATTGTCATTCATGATACTTGGAACCCTTCCGGCGGCGGAGCTGCCAATGCAGCTTTAATTACTTCACCTTCTAATACCAAAACTTGTTGGCATTTTACGGTGGGAAACGATGGAATTTTTCAAAGTTTGCCGGAAAACCAATATGGAAAACATGCAGGAGACGGAGGCCTTAATTTTTCATTATTTGACACAATGATTAAAGCTGATACCTTAAATCCCAATATTACCATCAGTGAAGATGGTTATTGGGAGATCAATTATCAAAAAACCAATCTCTTAGCCCCTTTACTAAAAGACAGGTTGGCAACAAAAAACGATTTTACTGATTCGGGAATCTTGGTTGAGATTAATGAACAAGGATATTATGTTATCGGAACTACTTATTATAATGCTACCTACAATAAAATCGCTAATACCGGAGGCAATGCAGCAGGCATTGGAATTGAAACGGCGATGAATTTTGGTTCTGATTTATACTTAACTTGGCAAAAAACGGCCAAATTGACAGCCGATTTAATGTATCGTTATCACTTAGATATTAACCGAGTTCGTCAACATCATTTTTTTAGTGGAAAAGATTGCCCAAGAACAATGCGAAAAGCGGATTTATGGGAGGAATTTCTAAACCTTGTTGAAGGCGAATATTTAGCTGCGACCAATTTAAAAGGTTATACGGTTAAATTTATTTCCAATAATCCTGAGTATGTTAACAATTGGGGAAGAATTGTAAAGCTTCCAAATGTAAATACTAAAGTAAGTTATACAATCCAAATTTTTTTGGAAGGCGATATGATGGGAGAAAAGACCTACTATTCTTTTCTTCAGGCAATATAAAAATGACGCTCATTGCGTCATCAGACTGATGACAAACCCCATTTTCAAAAGTGGGGTTTTATTATCTTCCCACATCAGCAGCAAATAAATATAAAAACACGATTATTCGATACGAAAGTAATGACTATTTTGTGTTTTTGTCCCACTTT
>JBFXGS010000043.1:0-11262 GCA_050177775.1 Bacilli bacterium
GCTTTTTTCTTTTTTGATTACTTTTTTAACGATTTGAAAAAAAGGGTTTATTCTTTACTTTAAACTTTGCAATGTATATAATATTAATGCGTGATTAATTATTTGGAGTTTTTTACTATGATTAAAATTTATAATACTTTAACTAAAACATTGGATGAATTTAAACCAATTAACGAAAAGCAAGTGATGATGTATGTTTGTGGCCCGACTGTTTACAATTATATGCACATTGGCAATTCACGTCCTGTTATTTTCTTTGATACTGTTGCAAGGTTTTTTCGTTATCTGGGTTATCAAGTGACTTATGTTTCCAATTATACGGATATTGATGATAAAATAATCAATAGAGCCAAAGAAGAAGGAATTTCTGAAACCGCGGTTTCGGAAAAATATATCAAAGAAATTGAAAAAACTTTACGAAATTTGAACTGCCTTCCTAACGAAGCCAATCCCAAAGTGACAGAAAACATGAAGGGAATAATCAACTTTATTCAATTATTGATTGAAAAAGAAGGTGCATATGTTGTTGACGGTGATGTTTATTTTGATGTCAAGAAAATTCCTTCCTATGGTCAACTAAGTCAACAATCAATTAACAACATGTTAAGCGGTGTTCGAATCGATCCGAACATTCGAAAACGAAATCCGATTGATTTTAATTTATGGAAAGAGACGGATGAAGGCATGAAATGGCCATCGCCATGGAGCATGGGCCGTCCTGGCTGGCACACCGAATGCGTCGTCATGATCAATGAGATTTTTAAAGGTAAAATTGACATTCATGGAGGAGGAACGGATTTAAAGTTTCCACATCATGAAAATGAAATAGCTCAAGCAGAATGTGCCTTTAACCATACCATTGCTAATTACTGGATGCATAATGGAAGAATAGATTTAGAAGGTGAAAAGATGAGTAAATCACTTGGGAACGTCATTTGGGCAAATGACCTCCTAAAATTGGTTAATTATCAAACTTATCGACTTTTAATCTTAAATGTGCCTTATCGCCAACCATTAGTTTATCGTCCGGAATTGCTTGAACAATCAAAAAACGACTTTGAAAAAATTTATAGAGCTTATTTAACTTTACATCGCCAAATCGAGCTGGGAAAAGCAGATGAAGTAGAAGAAGATTCTGAAATAAAATTGATAAAAGAAGAGTTTATTGGAGCGATGTCCGATGATTTTAATACGGCCAATGCGATTACGGCTATCTTCAAAATTGTGAAAATTAGCAATAATTGGCTTCGAGACAAAAATGTAAAATCTGGGAAACTACTTTTCTTAAAACGAGTTCTTGAGGAAATGCTTTGGGTTTTAGGCATGGATATCACCCTTGAACCTTTAACTAAAAGTGATATTGAATTAGTAAATCGTTGGCATCAAGCGCGAAAAGACAAAAATTTTAATCTGGCTGATTCGCTTAGAAAAGAAATTAATGAAAAAGGCATCATTATATGAAACCCGAACTGTTAAACGGAGCTAATTTAGCCTATATTGGGGATGCTTATTTTGAACTTTTTATCCGTGAATACTTAATAAATAAGCAAATAACCAATCAAAAGGAATTGCACAAGCTTTCCGTTAGTTATGTTAGTGCCAGCGCTCACCAAAAAATCATCACAAAACTTGAACAAGAATTAACAGAAGAAGAAATGATTATTTTTAAACGTGGTCGAAATCATAAATATCATTTGAGCAGAAAAAATGTGAAACTGGATGAGTATCTAAACAGCTCGGGGTTTGAAGCTTTAATTGGCTATTTATACTTAAAAAAAGATCTGGATCGTTTAAAATTCATCACAAACAAAGCCATAACAATTATTGAGGACAAAAATGAGTGAAATTATTTATGGAAAAAATGTTATTCAAGCGGCAATATTTAATGGATATTCTTTGAATAACGTTCGTTTGACGGCTGATAATCAAGCGACAATCGAGTTATTAAAGACTTGGAAGATAAATTACCAAATCGTATCGAAGGACGTGTTAAATCAAGTTACTTTCAATCATCAAGGAGTGGTTGCTGAAATTTCTCAATTTCCCAATTTTAGGTTAGAACAATTGATTGAAAAGAAGACTGACAAAAAACCATATCCTTTAATTGTTGCTTTGGATGGACTTGAAGATCCTCATAATTTAGGCGCAATAATCCGAACGATCGAAGCTGCGGGAGCCGATGGAGTCATTTTTACTAAAAACCGCAGTGTTAAATTAAATTCGACAGTTGCGAAAGTATCAACTGGTGCTATTTTCAATGTTAAATGTTGTGAAGTTATTAATTTAACAAAATCGCTTAACTATCTTAAACAACAAGGCTTTTGGATTGTTGGGACCGATGCTTCAGCAAAAACGATTTACTCAGATTTAAAATATGATTTTCCGACGGTTTTGGTTATCGGAAGCGAAGGAAAAGGCATGTCTCGCTTAGTTTCTGAACAATGTGATTACATGGTTTCCATTCCCGTGTTTGGGACCATTAATTCTCTAAATGCTTCAGTTTCGGCGGGAATCATTATCTATGAAATAATAAAACAACAAAGGGAGTAAAAAAATGTATCAATATAACGATTATGAATTGTTATATTTGATCAATGAAAACGATGATTTGGCATTGGATATCATGTTTCAAAAATATATCCCTTTAATTAAAACCCGAATTCGGGGTTTTAAAATAAAATATTGGAATTATGAAGATTTTTTCCAGGAGGGGTTAATTATGTTGCATCGCGCCATTCAAACCTTTAATCCTGATTCGAGAAAAACTTTCAATAAATATTTTGATTTGATTTTGCAAAGAAAATTTATGCAAATCTTAAAAAAAGAAAGTCATCATTTCTATAATGTCGATTTAGTTGGAATTGGCGAAGCCCTTATGGAAACATCGACAATTTCACAACCCAAACAAGACTTTCAAGAAATAATTGAAAAATGTCGTTTTAGCAAATTTGAAAGTCAAGTTCTCAAATGCATTATTCGGGGCGAAAAAATAAGGGAGATTGCTAAAGCGTTAGAAGTTTCGGTGAAGCAAGTTTATGATGCAAATGATCGGATTCGTCGAAAGATGAAAGCCCACAATAATTGACTTGACAGTAAGCGAATTTTTTGGTAAAATATATTAGTGCATTTTTAGGGAGTCGTATGGCGGAAAAAGTAATCTTAATTTGTGAAGAATGTTTGTCTCGCAATTACACAATTCAACGTAATAAATTGACTAACACCGAACGGATGGTTATTAAGAAGTTTTGCAAAAAATGCAATAAACATACAACCCACAAAGAAACAAAATAGGAGGGTATTATGCCAACAGAAACAAAAAAAACAAATAGTATTTTAGCCATTTTTACAAAAGAATACAAATATGAAGGACTAATTCTTTTGTTCTTGTCTCTTATTGCCATCGTTTTAGGTTCAATGGTCTTAATTGGCGAGAGTACAGGTGGAAGTAATGGATTATCCATCAATGAAAATGTCTTTTTAATTGGCGATTATCCCAAAGCTTTTGCATGGATTCTAATTATTCTCGGTGTTATGTCTTTGATTTTAGCGATTTGGCCCTTTTTTAAGCCTTCAATTGCTGAAGTAAAGCGAGTGTCTTGGCCTACAAAAGGGACTTTGTTTCAAAACACCGCCATCGTATTTGCTTTTATTCTTATTTTATCTTTGTATTTCTTGTTTGCTGATTTTATTTTAGGATATTTATTGCAATTCTTTGAATGGCTTGCAGGAAAAATGTAGGTTGCTCATGAACGATCGCGCTTGGTATATTGTCCAAACTTATTCGGGTTGTGAAAATGCGGCGAAAAAGAACATTGAACGTCGAATTGAATCAATGGATATGGGAAATTTAATTTTTCGTGTGTTAGTACCCGAAGAAAAAACCATGGAAAAAAAGAAGAATGGTGAATTACACGAAGTAATTGTGAAACCATATCCCGGTTATGTTTTTATCGACATGATTGTTACCGATGAATCTTGGTTCATGATTCGTAATACACCAATGGTTACAGGCTTTTTGGGGTCTTCCGGTGGAGGTGCAAAACCTGTGCCTTTAACTGAAGAAGAAATGAATCCCCTTCTAAAAATGTGTGGATTAACTACCATCCCCATCTTTGAAGGAAAAATCGGAGGAAAAGTTGTCATTACTTCAGGAACTTTTGCCCAACAAGAAGGAATCATTGATGCCATAGATACTCAAAAGGGAATTGTAAAAGTCTTAATCTATGCTTTTGGTCGTGCAACTCCAGCTGAATTATCTTTTAATGAGGTAAAAATCATCTAATGAATTAAGTAGTTCAATTGGTTTTTTATAAAACTAATTGAACTTTTTTAAGGATAAAATCATTTTAAAATGATTGACATTTTTTAATGAATATGGTAAAATACACAAGCGTGCAATAATCGCAAATCACTATTTTATTATTCGTGGGAGAGTTAATAACTCACAATTTACCACATCACGGACAAAAAGGAGGTGTGTCTCGTGGCAACGAAAAAAATTACGAAAGTCGTTAAATTGCAACTATCTGCCGGAAAAGCAACGCCAGCACCACCTGTTGGTCCTAGTTTAGGACAAACTGGTATTAACATTCAACAATTTTGTCTTCAATTCAATGAGAGAACTAAAGACATGGTTGGTAACGTTGTTCCTGCAATCATTTCTGTTTATGAGGATCGTTCTTTTACTTTCATCACCAAAACTCCGCCAGCTTCAGACTTATTAAAGAAAGCAGCTGGAATTACTAGTGGTTCCGCAAATGCTTTGAAAACTAAAGTAGCTACTATTTCCCGTGAAAAAGTACGCGAAATTGCGAAAACAAAACTGAATGATTTAAATGCTTATACTGTGGAAGCAGGAGCAAAAATCATTGAAGGAACTGCAAGAAACATGGGAATTGTTGTTGAAGACTAAAAAATCTTATCAACGAAGTTTCAATTACAAAATAAGTTGTACTTTACAACTTAAACTGTGGAAGGAATTTCCGTTAAACCACATTTAAGGAGGAAAAATTAAAATGGCAAAAAGAAGTCGAAAATATGCTGAAGCTGCCAAATTGGTTGATCGCAATATCCGTTATAATTTAACGGATGCTGTCGATCTTGCGAAAAAAACCAGCATAACAAAATTTGATGCCACCGTTGAAGTCGCTTTTAGGCTTAATCTTGATTCTCGAAAAGCAGAGCAAAACTTGCGAGGAGCGATTGTTTTGCCACATGGATCAGGAAAAGATCCACGTGTTTTAGTTTTAACTAAATCCGCTAAACAAAATGAAGCAAAATTAGCAGGAGCTGATTACGTAGGTGACACAGAGTATCTTGAAAAAATAAAAGCTGGATGGTTTGAATTTGATGTAATTGTTGCAACCCCGGACATGATGGGCGAACTAGGAAAACTCGGAAAAATCCTAGGACCGAAAGGGTTAATGCCAAATGCCAAAACGGGTACTGTAACAATGGACATTGAAAAAGCCGTTCGCGAAATTAAATCAGGAAAAATTACATATCGTGTTGATAAAACAGGAAATGTTCAAGTTATTGTTGGAAGAGCAAGTTTTGATGTAGAGAAGTTAGTTGATAACATTCGTGTTATCTATCAAACTTTAATTCGTTTAAAACCTTCAACAGTAAAGGGCATTTATGTGAAAAACATCGCGATATCGACAACCATGGGGCCTGGAATTAAAATATTACCGGACTCAATCGCATAATTATTAAACACAAACAATAAAATAGAGTGATTTATTGCCGTAGACAGTAGGAGCGCAAGCTTAATACCCTACCGAGGTTAAAGACGTTTTTTGTAACCTCTTTTCCTTGATGGTAAAAGAGGTTTATTATTTTCAATGGAGGTGAAATAATGAAAGAAGCAACATTGCAAAAGAAAGTTGAAGAAGTCGAATTATTAACTAAGAAATTTAAAAATGCCAAATCATTAGTCTTTGTTGATTATTTAGGCTTAACAGTTGCTCAAGTATCAGAACTCCGCAGATCCTTATATGCTCAAGGTTGCCACTTATATGTTACCAAAAATAACATTTTACGACGTGCAGCTAAGCAAGCCGGTTATCAAGGATTGGATGATGTTTTAGTTGGGCCAAGTGCCGTTGCCTTATCAAGCGATGCAACAGCGGCATCGAAAATTATTTTTGGCTTTGCTAAAAATAATGAGAAATTAGGAATTAAGGTTGGCGTTGTCGAAGGAAAAGTTCTTAAGACTGCTGATCTAAAAGTAGTATCAAATTTACCAAACAAGAATGGTATGATTTCGATGTTACTCAGTGTTTTACAAGCCCCAATCAGAAATTTGGGTGTAGCTATTAAAGCCGTAGCTGAACAAAGAGCTTAATTTTTAGGAGGAATAAAAAATGGAAAAATTTAATGTACAAGATTTTTTAAAGGCATTAAAAGAAATGTCTGTTTTAGAATTAAACGAATTAGTAAAAGCAATCGAAGCTGAATTTGGAGTAACTGCAGCCGCTGCCGTTGCATCAAATGGACCTGCTGAAGTTGTTGAAGAAGAAGGACCATCAACTTATAATGTTATCCTTGCAGCTTTTGGTCAAAACAAAATTGCTGTAATTAAAGTTGTTCGCGAATTAACTGGTCTTCCACTTAAGGAAGCTAAAGATCTTGTTGATGCCGCTCCAAAAGCCATTAAAGAGGGAGCTTCAATTGATGAAGCAAACGCTATTAAAGCTAAATTGGAAGAAGCAGGCGCTACTGTTGAATTAAAATAATTTATCTTCACCCCAAGAGGGTAAGGACTAATGATAAACTCCTTTTTTCAAAATGGGGTTTATTTTTTTTAATTTCGCAGACGCAAAAATGAGTTGACTAATATTGGCATAAAGAATATAATAAGTTGTAATTTTTCAAAATATTTGGTGCTTTTGCATAACAAGGAATTGGGTAAATCCCAAGCTGTCCCAGCAGCCGTGATGTTGATGAAATCGAAAAACCACTGTGTGAGAACATGGGAAGGTTCGAAAGTAAAGTGAAACTAAGCCGGAAGACTTACCAAGTATTTAAAAAATTCTCCTGGGGTTGGGGATGGGAATGCAACTTTCCTATCTTCTGCTACTATTTTTTGTAAGAAAGGAAAGAAAAATGAAAAAAAAGTTTTTGCTGTTAGTTTTATTACTAACTTTGCCCATCGTCCTGTTTGGTTGCGACAAAGGGGCCGAATCTGAAGGTTCCATTAACGTCATTGTTCTCAATCATGAAAAACAAGAAGAATTTAATGGAAACATAAGTTATCAAAAAGAGGATACTTTATTAGGAATTCTTCAAGCCCATGAAATCATCGCTTTAAAAGGCGAAGTTCAGTCGTTTGGTTTTTACATTTTAGAAGTATGTGGAATTAACGTTAATGAATACACTAATGTATACTGGAGCATTCTCGTAAATGGCGAATACTCAATGGTAGGAATAAGTGAAATTGATTTAGTGGATGGTATGAATATTTCACTTTCTTTAGAGTCGTTTTAAATTATGTCTAGCAATAATTATTTCATTATTGCTAGACTTTTTAAACTAACATTAAAAAAAACAATAGGAAACAATTGCTTAATAAATAAGCGGATTAGGAGAATTATGTACCCTGAGATTTTTGTAAAAATAAATGAAACTTTAGAACCAATCGGTCTTGATACCTTTACTATTTTTATTGGCATCGGATTGATCTTTTTATTGAACTATGTCATTAATAGTTTTGAAAAAACATTAGGTTTTTCCAGACAGAAAACTAATAAATTGTTGCTGTTCTTTGGAATTGGTTTAGCTGTTACTTATCTTTTTGCTGCTTTCTTTGACGCCTTATTTCATTTTTTTGATGACGGAGAATTTCAAGGTGGAATAACCTACATTGCTGGTTTCATGGGTGGTGTTATTTGCTTCTCATTGCTTGTTTATATATTCATGAAAGAAGAACGCCCTAATATTTTAAAGATATTAAATGTTATTGTCCCAGGAATTTTGTTAGCCCATGGCTTTGGTCGCTTAGGCTGCTTTTCTGTTGGCTGCTGTTACGGTGAAGAAACAACGAGTATTTTTGGGATCCTATTTCCAGAAGGAACGAATCCTTATGCTGATGGCATTAGAACACCCATCCATCCCACCCAGCTTTACGAAGCTTTCTTTCTCTTTTTGATGTATTTTATCCTTAAGTATTATAAAACTTTAAAAAATTATCGTTTCTCTATCTATTTAATTAGCTATGGTGTATTTAGATTTTTACTTGAAATTTTTTTAAGAGGTGACAACCGTGGTACTTTATTTGGAGTTGCTCCATCTGCCATTCTATCGATTGTGATGCTGTTGAGTGGCATTACAATCTTATTATTACAATTAAGGGCAAGAAAAGATCTCGTTTCATAGGGCTTTTTTCTAAGAAAGGACTGATATGAGCCATTATTATCAAAACAATTCAAACCTTAAAGAAAATAAGCAAATGGTCAATTATCAGTATTTGGGGGAAAATCTTCAATTTTTGACTGATTCCGGTGTATTTAGTCGGACAAAGATTGATTTTGGGACTCATGTTTTACTTGAAACTTTGAAAAAACTACCGATAACAAGTGATAAAATTTTAGATGTCGGGTGTGGATATGGAGCTATTGGCTTATCGCTTGCTAAAACGCATCCAAATGCGAGCATCGTGATGGTCGATGTTGTCAAGAAAGCCGTCGAACTTTGTTTAACTAACGTCAAACAAAACGGCATTGGCAATGTAACGGTTATTGAGGAAGATTTATTAGAACATATAAATGATCAGTTTGACTTAATCGTTTCTAACCCACCTATTCGAGCTGGAAAAAAAACGGTTTTTGCCATTGTTGACCAAGCTTTTTTAAAACTGAATGATACGGGGAAACTTTTATTTGTCATTCAAAAAAAGCAAGGAGCTTTGTCACTGAAACAGAAGATGGAAAACGTATTTGGCAATTCAGAAATCATCAATAAGAAAAACGGGTATTTGATTCTTCAAAGCCAAAAATAGATTAATTATTTTCCTTGACAATTTGACAACACCGTGTTATCATAATAAAATGCGTAAGAATGTGAAATTGTCATTTCCGTTCGCCTTTTTTGCTTAAATTTTAGTGAGGTGGAATATTTTGAGCTACAAAAATGTGGTTTATGGGAAAAACCGTGTACGAAGAAATTACTCGCGAGTACAGACCAATGTTGAGCTTCCGGATTTAATCGAAGTCCAAACTAAATCATTTAGCTGGTTTATTACAACCGGTATCAAAGAATTATTTAAAGAATTGTCGCCAATTCGAGATCATGGTGAAAAACTTGAATTGTATTTTGAAGATTTCGAATTTGATGAACCGAAATATACCATTCCTCAAGCTAAAAGGAATGATGTCAATTACTCTCGCCCATTAAAAGTAGACGTTCGCCTTGTTAATAAAGAAACAGGCGAAATAAAAGAACAAAAGATTTTCCTCGGTGAAATCCCAATGATGACATCTTGGGGTACTTTTGTAATTAATGGGGCCGAGCGGGTTATTGTAACCCAAATTATCCGTTCAGCTGGAGTCTTTTATTCTAGTGATGTCGATAAAAAAAGTGGCCAAATCCAGTTTTATGGTCAAATCATTCCCACCCGTGGGGCTTGGATTGAGTTTGAAATGGGAACAAAGGATATTTGGTATGCAAAACTTGATCGTTCAAAGAAAATACCTTTAACGACTTTTTTGCGTGCTCTAGGTTTAAATAGCAACAAAGAAATCATTGAATTGTTTGGAAAAAATCGTTTTATGATGAATACTTTCGACAAAGACGACACATTCGGTTCCGACGATGCTTTAGAGCAACTTTATGACAAACTTCGTCCGGGTGAGAAATCGACCCCTGATGGAGCAAGAAATTATCTAGGAAGTCGGTTGTTTGATACAAGACGTTATGATTTGGCTTCCGTCGGAAGATACAAAGTAAATAAAAAGCTTGATGTGTTGGAAAGATTGGTGGGACTTGGTTTAAATAAATGTCACTTAGCTCACCCATTAAATGCTTTAAATAAAGAAACCTTAGAAATTGAAGAAAAGTATGCTTCGGGAACAATCATAACTTCAGAAGTGTTTGACTTTTTAAAACAAAATCGCGATTTACTAAGAACAACGCGATTTTACGATCAAACCATTGAAGGATTAATTGGTGATTTTCCTGTTCTACACATTGAATATGAAAATGATTTTAATTCAACAGAAACAAAACAATTAATTAATGATTTTTCATTTATTAAAGAAATTGGCTTTGGAAAATGTAAAATTCGTCAAAATATTGTTAACAAACAAACTGGTGAAGTCTTTTTAGAAGATGGCGATATTATTGATCAAGAAGCATACGAATTTTTAATCAATAACCAGGAATTATTTTTAGAACCAAAACAATATGTTAATTTAGAAATCTTAGACATTGAATATGAACGTGAACATGGCATCCTTGAGAGCATTCGTTTAGTTGGTAATGATCAACGCGAAATGGCCAATCACGTTACCCTTTCCGATATCCTGGCATCAGTTAGTTATTATATCAATCTCCATGATGGAATTGGCAGAACCGATGATATCGATCATTTAGGGAATCGCCGCTTGCGTTTAATCGGCGAATTATTGCAAAACCAATTTAGAATTGGTTTAACAAAAATGGAAAAGAACGTTCGCGACCGCATGTCGACTTCCAGTGATAATCGAAACATTATTCCTCAGAACTTAATCAACATTCGGACTTTGACTTCATCCATTCGCGAATTTTTTGGTAGTAGCCAATTATCACAATTTATGGATCAAATTAATCCGTTATCGGAATTAACACACAAACGACGATTAAGTGCTTTAGGAGCGGGTGGTTTAACACGTGATCGTGCTGGTTTTGAAGTTCGAGATGTTCACGCTTCCCATTATGGACGTATCTGCCCAATTGAAACTCCTGAAGGTCAAAACATTGGTTTGATTAACTCACTTGCTACTTATGCACGCGTTGACCAATATGGGTTTATTGAAACTCCATACTTAAAAGTCATTCAAAGAGAAGGAAAACGACCTTTAATCACAGAAGAACAAGTATATTTAACAGCCGATAAAGAAGAACAATATTATATTGCGCAAGCCAATATTAACGTCAATGATCGACGTGAAATCGTCGATGATATTGTCATTGCTCGCTATTTTGGAGATACCATTGAAGTAATCAAAGAAAAAATTGATTTAATTGACGTATCACCAAAACTGATTGTATCTGTTTCAACTGATT
>JBFXGS010000044.1:0-11000 GCA_050177775.1 Bacilli bacterium
ATTCTCCTATTTTCCGGTTTTAAAAGAACGAAGAAAACAACAAGCCTCAACGCTATCGGGTGGCGAGCAGCAAATGTTAGCCATTGGGAGAGCTATGATGTCCAGACCCAAAATATTGCTTTTGGATGAACCTTCGTTAGGATTGGCTCCTTTAATTGTGCAAGAGATTTTTAAAATCATCAAAACGATTAAAGAACGTGGAACAACCATTTTAATTGTTGAGCAAAATGCTTATCAAACTCTTAAAATTGCGGATTATGTTTATGTAATGGAACTGGGAAAAATCAAAAATCAAGGGACCGCCGAAGAACTATTGAAAGATGAATCGATTGTGAAAGCTTACCTTGGTGAAAAACATTAATCAGGTATCTACCAAAAAAGGTAAATATAAAGAAAAAAGGAGAAAAAAATGAAAAAATTCTTATTGTTAGTTGTTGTGCTTTTTGGCGCACTAACTTTATCAGCTTGCTTCGATAAAAAAGTCGAAGTTCAAGGTGTAACCGAAACAACCATCAAAGTCGGAAACACAGCGGCGGCATCTGGCGACTACGCCGGAATCGGTGTTCCGTTCAATGCTGGGATGCGTGCTTATTTTAAACAAATTAATGATGCTGGTGGCATCGATGGCAGAACCATTGAGTTTATAACTTATGATGATATGTTTGATCCGGCTAAGGGAAAAACATATACCGAAACTTTAATGTACGATGATGAAGTTTTTGCAATTGTTGGTCACTTTGGAACACCAACGGTTGGCGCTACCGTCAATATCATTAAAGATTATGGCATTCCGATGGTTTATGCGGCTACGGGAATTTCTCAATTATACTTTGAAGAAGATTTAGGAAATTCCGTCCTTGCTGTTCAACCAATTTACACAACTGAAGGCCGTACGATGGCGGCAAGAGCGATGAAAGAATCATTGTTTGGCGCGGCTGGCGATGCCAAGTTAGGCGCAACTGACAAAATTGGTGTCTTATACACTAATGATGATGTAGGAAATGCCATCAAAGCGGGTATTGAAAAAGAAGCAACGGTTTTAAATCGTACTTCGGTTATGACTTATGAAGTTGTTACTTCGGATACAGCCACAACGGCTGTTAATAAATTAAAAACAGCTGGCGTTAAAGCAGTTTTATTGGCAATGAACCAAGTTCCATTTGCTTATACGATTTCTGCGATGCATGATGTTCAATTAAACGTTCCGATTTTCACATCTTATGTTAATGCGGATACGACGGCCGTTGACCATTTAAAGACAACCGCGGATCGTCCAATTTATACAAATGCATGGGTTGATATTTTCACAGTTTCCGGTTATGCTGCTTACACCGCTTATGCAACGACAATTGCCAATTCCGATTTAGACGAAGCCTCAAAAACGGCTTATGCTGGTAACTCATTTGCGATTGCCGGATACATTGCGGCTTACATTTTTGTAGAAGGACTAAAACGCGTTGAAGAAAGTGGCGTGGAATTGACTTGGGCTAATTACATTGCAGCGATGGAATCAGAATTAATTCAAATTCCAATGGGCGGAACGCTTGATTACTCAAACGGAAAACGTTGGGGTATTGATGCTTTATCACTTTTGAAGTATTCTTATACTTTAGGTGACAATCCAGCCACAACCGATGTTGTGGAAACAAATTTCGTAACCGAAGTTTTCACAAAAGTTCGTGAAATTGAAGTATTAGCTGATATTGAAGCTAAGTAATATTAGATGAATTGATGATTGGGAGAGATTCGTCTCTCCCCATTTTTCAATAGAAAGAGGAATATTTTGAAACAAGCTAAATATATATCAGTTCAAGACATGATAAATCTTGTCAAGAGTAATGATCAAATCATTGTCGGAATGGCAGCGGCTGAACCGCAAGCCTTTATGGCCAATTTACATTTGGCCGGTCCCCGCGTTTCAAACGTCACGGTAACTAATTGTTTACCTTTTGCATATGGCGAGTTTTTCATTGATGAAAAATGGCGGGATAAATTTAAACTCGACGGCTGGTTCTACACCAATGTGCTTAGAAAAGCCCATGAAAACGGAAATATCTCTTTTATTCCGAACAATTTACATTTTGCAGCTAAAAAAAGGTTGCATTTTATGAAACCCAATATCTTTGTTACTTCCACAACCCTTCCTGATAAACATGGTTTTGTGTCATTATCGTTATCCAATGTTTATGAAAAAGAAGTTATGAAACAAGCGGATATTGTTATCTTTGAAATCAATAAACATTTTCCAAGAACTTTAGGGGAAATGGAAGTTCATATTAGTGATGCCGACTATTTTGTGGAAGTCGACTATCCGGCACCGACGATTCCGATTGAAGAACCGAATGAAAAAGATTTTATCATTGGTCGTCAAATTGCCGATCGCATTAATGATGGCGATACCATTCAATTAGGAATCGGGGGAATGCCCAATGCGGTGGCGAAATCGTTATATGGGAAAAAGGATTTAGGGATTCATACCGAGATGTTAACCAGTGAAATGGCTAACTTGATTAAAGCCGGCGTCATCACCGGGAAAAAGAAAACTTTGCATCCGGGAAAGCATGTCGCTTGCTTTGCTTTAGGTGATCAGGCTTTATATGATTTCATTGACGATAATCCAAGCGTGATGATTTTAAGTGGAGCCTATGTCAATGATCCTTACATTATTGGCTTAAATGATAACCAGGTTTCCATCAATTCCACCATTGAAGTAGATTTAACCGGCCAATGTGCCAGTGAATCAATCGGCACCCGTCAATTCAGTGGAACGGGGGGACAAAGCGATACCACCGTGGGCGCCCAAAACAGCAAAAACGGACGATCCTTTATTGCTCTTTATTCGACCGCCATGGTTAAAAATCCGCTTACCGGTTTAAAAGAAGAAGTGTCAAAAATCGTCACCACGTTAAAACCGGGGGCAGCCGTTTCTTTATCCCGCAATGATGTCGATTATGTCGTGACCGAATACGGGATTGTGCAATTACGAGGAACTAATATCCGCGAACGAGCGAAGTTATTAATTAGTATTGCTCATCCTAAGTTCCGTGAACAATTAACAAAAGAAGCAATTGAAGCTGGTTACTTGCATGAGCTATTTTAAATTTCAAGATTACCAAGTTTTCTATCAAATCGATGGGATTGGGAAACCGTTAATCATTCTTAACGGGATTATGATGTCCACCAAAAGTTGGCAACCTTTTATTAATTCTTTGTCAGCTTTTAATCAAGTGATTCGTTTGGACTTTTTAGATCAAGGTCAGTCGGATAAGCTGGAAGGAAAAAGCTACACGCAAAGTTTACAAGTTTCGGTTGTTATTGCTTTACTGGAACATTTATCGCTTAAGAAAGTTAGCATTGTCGGTATTTCCTATGGTGGGGAAGTGGCTTTAGCTTTGGCTTGTGATTACCCCCAGTATGTTGATCGGTTAGTGTTATTTAATACGACGGCATATACTTCACCTTGGTTATCCGATATTGGCAAAGGATGGATGGAAGCCGCAAAAACCAGAGATCCCATTCATTATTACCATACCGCCATTCCGATTATTTATTCGCCTTTCTTTTATGAAAGTCATTTAAGCTGGATGCGCAATCGTGAACAAACCTTAAAGCCGATATTTTCTAATCCGGTCTTTTTAGATGCGATGGAAAGACTGACTTTAAGTGCGGATCATCATCAACTTGTGGAGAAATTAGAAAAGATTACGGCGCGGACGTTAATTGTCAGTGCCGAACAAGATTATTTGACGCCGATGCATAATCAAGAGTATTTATACCGCCACATTAAAAAAGCGGAATGGATTAAAATACCGGAAGCCGGTCATGCTTCAATGTATGAAAAACCGTTATTGTTTACGATGTTAATCATTGGTTTTATTAATACCCAAGATGTTGATTACAACATTTAGAAAGGATTAATTATGGAGAAAAAACATCTTCAATTAGCTAATGGGGAAACTTTAGCTTATTTACAGCAAGGCAGTGGGGAGATTCCGCTCGTTTTAATTCATGGTAATTTATCTTCTTCCCTTTATTTTCTTCCGTTACTTAAACGTTTACCACAAAATGTCAGTGCTTATGCTTTTGATTTACGGGGGTTTGGTGATTCAACTTACCATCAACCGATTACTAGTTTAAAGTCTTTGGCGGAAGATCTTATTTTGGCGTTTAAAGCTTTAAAAATAAAAAAAGCCCATATTTTAGGCTGGTCCTTGGGTGGGGGAGTCGCCATGGAACTGGCGGCGATGGTCCCGGAGTTTGTGGACAAATTAATTTTACTGGCTTCCACAACCCATAAGGGTTATCCGATTTTTAAGAAGAATGCCGGTCTACAACCGCTGGTCGGTGAAATCTATGCTTCCGCTTCCGAAATGGCGAGTGATCCTTTGCAAGTAAAACCGGTTATTGATGCTATCAATCATCATAATTCGGGATTTTTAACTTACATTTATGACTTAACGATTTATAGCAATCGTAAACCAAGCCCGGAAGAAAATGACTTATATATATCGGAAACCATGAAACAACGTAATTTAAGCGATGTTGATTATGCTTTAGCAACGTTCAATATGAGCGATGCTCCCAACTTTTATCGTCAAGGCGATCATTCGATTGAAAAAATTATGGCGAAAACACTGCATATTTGGGGCAGTTTAGACAAAACCGTCTTTGAATCGATGGTCATGGATAATGTGCAGGCCATAAAACATTCCACGTTCTTAAAGTGGGATGATTGTGGGCATTCACCGTTGGTAGATAAACCTGATGAACTGGCGAAAGCCGTTCTTGACTTTATAAAATAAAAATGGCCATTAAGATAATGATTCACAATCATTGCTTAATGGCTTTTAAATTAGCGATTTTTCATGATAACTGTTTCAATGGCTCCAGCAACATCTTCGATGGAGTCGGAACATTTTTCAAAGCGGTGGTAAATTTCTTCCCAAACCACCAGTTCAACGGGATTTTCTTCTTCAATAAAGAGACGACGAACCGCATCAATATAGATTTTGTCACCGACTTCTTCTAAGCGGTTGACTTCAATGATGTGGGGTTCAATACTGCGACTTTTTTTGAAATTAGGAAATTCCATAATGGCTAATTTCAAAGCCTTGCATCCTTCAATGATAACATCATTGAATTCCGTGTAATCACTTCTTAATTTTTGGATGTTGTACATATAAAGTCGAAACAAAACATCTTCAATCGCATCGGTAACATCATCAATTTTCTGACAAATAGCAATGATGTCCTCGCGCTCAATCGGCGTAATAAATTCTTTCGCCAGTTTTTGCATGACTTCGTGCTGTACTAAATCAGCGGAGTGTTCTATTTTGTGCATGGCTTGCACGTCCGCCATGAGAGTACGCCGATCAAAGTTTTGGAGAATATCCTTTAAAAAAGTCGCGGCTTCCACAGAAAATTGCACGAGTTTAATAAAAGATGTAAAGTAATAATTTTCTTGAAATCTTGCCATATTTTACCTTTCTTTCATCTTAAAAGATGGTGATGAATAATTTTGCCATAATAAACCCAATTAGACCGCAACCGGGAAAAGTTAAGATCCAAGTGAAAACTAATTCTTTCACAATCCCCCAATCGACTTTGGATAAGCGCTTGGCACTGCCGACGCCCATAATGGCGGTTGTTTTCATGTGGGTTGTGGAAACGGGGATGCCGACAACCGAAGAAAGCAGTAAGCAGCCCGCTGCTGAGAAATCGGCCGCAAACCCTTGATATTGGTTTAATTTGACCATGTCCATACCGACCGTTTTAATGATGCGGTACCCTCCCACGGAAGTTCCTAAAGCCATTACTAACGAACTTAAAATCATTAACCAAATGGGAATTTGGAAACTGACGACATTGGCATTGCCTTGAGCCAGGAAAACGCCTAACATAAAGACCCCCATGAATTTTTGCCCATCCTGAGCGCCATGCATAAAAGCCATGGCGGCACCGCCGGCGATTTGCGCATTTTTGAAAAAAGTATTGGATTGATTGCGATCCGTTTTTTTAAAAAGAAGTTCAATCAATTTGACTAAGAAAAACCCACTTCCAAAGCCAAGAATGGTTGAGAAGAGAAGACCGTAGAGGACTTTTACCCATTCGGATGGGTTAATTCCGGCTAAACCATTTTGTAAAGCAATCGCTGCTCCGGAAATTCCGGCTATTAACGCATGGCTTTCACTGGTGGGAATGCCAAAAACCCAAGCTAAAGTCGCCCAAATCACGATTCCGACTAAACCGGCACATAGTGCGGCTAAGGCATCGTTGGCGTTTCCGCCAAAGTCAACCATCTTATAGATGGTTTGAGCAACCGTGGCATTGACTAAAGTCATGACAAAAACCCCTAAAAAGTTAAAGAAGGTGGCCATGATGATGGCGTTTTTCGGTGAAATGGCTTTGGTCGAGATGCATGTCGCAATCGCATTGGGGGCATCGGTCCAACCGTTAATCATGATGACGCCTAAGGTTAACAACACCGTAACCAATAAAATGGGGTTGGAAAAGAATTGATTGATAAAGTCTAGAAAGCTGATGGTCATAGTCGCTCCTATTTTCTCATATTTACCCTTGCTTATTATATCATTTTTTTATTTATTAAAAAAGGGTCTTTTTTATAATAAAACCATTTTCATTAATGAACATTTAAGTTATTTATGTGAAAAAACTGTCCGAATTAAGATGAAAACGGCGCTTTTATGTGTTATAATTTATGTAGAAAAAATATAGGAGTAAATGATGTTTAAAAAAATTTATCAGTACTTTTATAGTTTGTTTAAGAGTTTACTCAATCAGTGGGGTTTAAAACTTCCTGAGTCGAAAGAAACCAATGCCCCATATCAAATTGCTTTGCTCAATATCAGCCGCTTGCAAGCCATTTCCTTGTTCTTAATTGTTGGCGTTCTTTTTGTGTGGTTAAGCGATGTTTTTAACCAAAATCGACTCATTTCCATGGATTATTTTTACATTCTCTACGCTTTAGTCGTCGTTGTATCTTTAACGACGATCATCTTAATTAGAGTAGTGATCCCCAAAAAAACTTTTTCGATGGCTTTTTTAAAAGCTTTTTATCGGTCTTTTTGGGCGATTAATACTTCTTTAGTCATTCTTGTTTATTTACTGGATGCTTACAGTTCTTCCAAGGTCGCATCGTTATTTGCCTTTTATCTCATTTTAGCGGCGATTCCGATTTTTTCTTTTGGGGAAATCTTGGCCTTTTTAATGCTCCCTAATTTATTAATGGTGGGAGTGTGGTTATTCGATATTTTGACCTTAAAAGAGACCATTTATACGGTCTTTCTTTATGAGGGCTTTGCTGTAACGATTTCGCAAATGATGTATCATACTTTATTACGAATAGTTAATTATGAAATCAAATTACGCGAATCTTCCAAAAAACTGGAATTAATGTCATTACTCGATCCCTTGACAGAATTAAATAATCGGTTTGGTTTGAATAAAGCTTTTGATAATCTAAAGAGTAAAACTAATAATAACGATTTATTCTTTGTTATTGCCCTTGATATTGATAACTTTAAAATTTTTAATGATCAATATGGCCACCTTCTCGGAGATGAGTATTTAGTTTTTTTAGGAAAAACCATTAAAATGGTATTTTGCAATGACCATAGTGCCACCGGACGAATCGGGGGCGATGAATTTATTGCTTTTTGCAGAACGAAAAGCGAACAAGAAGTTGATCTTAAAATGCGTTTATTTTATGAAGCTTTAAACGAAATGTCTTTGAGCGATCAATTTCCGAAGACATCCATTACCTTATCTTGTGGAATTGCTTTTGAAGAAATTCAACGTTTAAGTACTTGGACGGATTTATATGAAGAAGCGGATCGATTGCTTTTTGATGCTAAGAATAGAGGACGTAATCAATTTATTTTTGCATCGAAAAAGCCATCGGAATAAGGAGGAATCATGCCGATATTTGCTTATCAATTTGCGATTGGAAAGATTTGGATTGAAGAACAAGATGGAAAAATTATCTCTTTAGGGCGGGATTTTGATCAACTTGAAGAAACAGAGGTTTGTGAAACAGCGTTAATCAAACAAGTCAAACAAGAACTTGATGAATATTTTGCGAAAACAAGAACGAAGTTTAGTTTTCCGATTCATTTAAGGGGACCCGCTTTTTATCTGAAAGTTTGGGAAGAAATGCTTAATATTCCTTATGGGAAAACGATGACTTATGGTGATTTAGCGAAAAAACTGCACACAAACGCCGCAAGAGCCGTGGGTGGGGCTTGTCGCAATAACAAACTGATGCTCGTTGTTCCGTGCCACCGCGTTATCGGTGCGAAGGGCAAGTTAACCGGTTTTTATGGGGGACTAGATATGAAAGTAAAATTGCTTGATTTAGAGAATAATCAAGACTATGAGCCGAGAAAACATGAATAATCAAGCTTCACTTAGCCGCAAGACTTGGTTAGCGATTGTCATTTTGGGCTTAGTCGGCCAATTAGCATGGATGGTGGAAAATTTTTATTTTAACACCTTCCTTTTTAAAGAAATGGGCGGAACGGCCGTTGATATTCGCAATATGGTCGCTTTAAGTGGCATTGTTGCCACTATCACCACGATTCTGATGGGAGCATGGTCCGATAAACTGAAGAACCGACGTTTGTTTATCGCGGTAGGTTATATCATCTGGGGACTGATTACTTTAAGTTTTGCTTTCATTTCCAAGACATCATTAGAAACCTTGTTTCCATCGATGCCTTTAGCCCAATTGATGAGTTTTGGGGTGGCGTTAGTGATTGTCATGGACTGCGTTATGACTTTTTTTGGTTCAACCGCCAATGATGCGGCATTTAATGCTTGGATTACGGAAACGACGAATGAACATAATCGGGCCGGAGTGGAAGGCGTCTTAGGGGCATTTCCCTTATTAGCGATGTTAATTATTACCGGTCTAGGGGCCGTGGCCATTGATTTGTTGGGCTATGGGTTGTTCTTTGCCATAATTGGTCTTTTGGTCGTAGCGTGTGGAATCGTTAGTCTTTTTTTAGTCAAAGATGAGGATAAAAAATCACACGAAGATATATCTTATTGGAAACGGGTTATTTACGGATTTAAGGCATCGACCATTAAAACTTATCCGCAGCTCTATTTAACGATGCTCGCGCAATGCTTGTTTTCGATTTCCTTCCAAGTGTTTATGACTTATATTCTCATTTATTTTGAGCATAATCTGGGCTTAACAATGATTGAATATGGTTTGATGTTGGCGGTGATGATTTTAGTTGCCAGTATTATCGGTATTGTGTTTGGACGAATAATGGATAAAAAAGGGAAAAAGCGGTTTGCATTGGTTTCATACTTACTATATGTGGTTAGTTTGTTTGTGCTAGCGCTTGTTTCTAATTACTATTTATTGATGTTAATGGGAACGATTTTACTGGCGGGCGATATTTTACTTGTGACGGTTCTAGGTTCAACCATTCGTGATGAAACGCCAAAAGGTAAAGCCGGTTTGTTTCAAGGCATCAGGTTAGTGTTTGTGGTGCTCATTCCGATGTTGATTGGACCAACTTTGGGTGAATTGGCCATTCGAAGTTCACAAGTTACGTTTATAAACGAGTTTAACGAAACGGTCTTAGTTCCCAATGCGGGGATTTTTGTAATGGCGGGGATTGTGGGACTGTTTGTGATTGTTCCTTTATGGTTTGTGTTAAAAACGCTAAATAATAAGCAAAGGGTGGATCATTAATTTGGAAGAAGTATTAGTTATTCCGAAGAGTTGTTTACCAAGTCACTTGATTAATTCACAAATTTATCCGATGAAAGAATCAATGATCATTGAGTTGATTAAGAATTTTGGTTTTTTTGTAAGAAGAGATTTTGCTGAAAAAGATTTTAATCATTATCAAATCATCCCCTATATCGTTATAAAAAGAGATAACCAATTTTTTTGTACAAAACGCACAAACAAGCAATCGGAACAACGTCTTCATGACAAACGATCTTTAGGGGTGGGCGGTCATCTAAATCCTTCCGATGGTGATTTAAGGATGATTGTGAAGACGGGGATGGAACGGGAATTAAAAGAAGAATTATGGCCTTTTTCCCAAAAAGCTCTTTCTTTTTTGGGCGTTTTGGTGGATTTTTCCACCGAAGTTAGCTTAGTTCATTTAGGACTAGTTTATTTGGTAGAAACGAATGACGAAGTTACCGTGAAAGAAACCGAGAAAATGCAGGGCGAATGGGTTTTTCTTCAAGATCTTCATCAAGAAGAGACTTATTTAAAGCTGGAAACGTGGTCCCAAATTGTCTTGAAATATATAAAATAAAAAGGATTAAAAATCATCATGATTTTTAATCCCTAACAATCCGATACAGGGTTTTTACTTCCTAATTATTTTTTCTTAGGAGCAGGTTGAGCAGGTTTTTGAACTGGTTTTACTGGTTCAACTGGTTTTACTTCTGGAGCTTTTTTTACTTCTTTTGCCATAGTTTTCGCCTCCTTTTTTACTAAGAAAACTTACTACGCCTTAAGTATATTCTCTTTTTTTTATTTGTCAATTAGGTTATTAACATGTTTTTTTTCATTTTTTCATAAATAGGGAGGTTGTATGAAAATCGGAATTGTTGTTTATTCTTACACGGGAAATACGTTTTTAGTTTCTCAAATTTTGGCTTCAAAACTGGAAGAAAATCATTTTGATGTGACGATCGAACGTCTGGAAACATATCAAAATGAAGAGATGGACCCCCAAAAGGTTACTTTAAATAACCATTTGTTGTTAAGCAAGTATGATGTTTTAGTTTTTGCATCGCCGATTAGGGGATTTTCATTGGCCGCTCCCTTTAAGAAGTTCTTAACAAATGATTTCCAAGAAACGGATAAAAAAGTGTTTGGATTTGTGACGCAGTTTTTATCTTTTAACTGGTGCGGTCCTAATCAAGCTAAAATGACGTTGCAAGTGGTCTTAAATCATAAGAATTGTGATTTTACTGTTTTGGGTTCTATTAAGTGGAAGATA
>JBFXGS010000045.1:0-10814 GCA_050177775.1 Bacilli bacterium
AAAACGGCAAATAAGGTTAACAATCGTGCTTTTACCGGAACCGGTTTCCCCGACTAAAGCGACCGATGTTCCTTTTGGAACATGTAAGCTAAAGTCATCGAGAACGGATTCTTGTTCCTTATAATGAAAATAGACGTTTTTAAAGGTCACCTCTCCCACTAACGGTTCCCAATTCGCTTTTTTAGGGGTTTCCATGGTTCCATATTTTTCGATAACGTCTTCGGTATCAAAGATGTCGGGATTAGTTTCAATTAGGGATAATAAGCGTTCGGCTGAAGCCTGAGCTTGTTGCAATTCCGCAAGCACCCGCGCAATCTGCATGACCGGTTCAAAGAACTGGGTCGTATAACTAATAAATAAGTACAGGGTTACAACCGTAAATGGCAAGACGGGATCAATAATCATCCCTCCGCCAATTCTTAAAATAAGAGCGATGGCAAAATAACTTAAAACCAGAATGATTGGGAAGAAAATCGACGAATTAATGATTGCTTTAATCGATTGCTTTCGCATATTAACACATAATTCATCGAACTCATGAAGTTTAGTATCTTCTAATACTAAGGTTTTGGTCGTTTTGTTACCCATAATTCCTTCATTGTAGGAAGCGGTGATTTTCGAATTGGTTTTTCGAACATCACGATATGCAACTAAGATCTTCTTTCGAAAATACATACTGACAACAAATAAAACCGGGAGTAATCCTAAGATAATGAAAGCGAGTTTCCAGTTGACAATAAAGAGGACAATTAAAATCCCGACCATTGACAACCCGCCCCAAATCATATCAACCAGCCCCCAGGAGAGAATGGTAGCTAAACGACGGGAATCCGATGTCAAACGGGCCATGATCCAACCCGATGGGGTTTTGTCATAGTATGAAAACGGTAATTGTTGCAAACGGTAAAAGGCTTCATCGCGCAATTCATAGCCAACTTCGACTTCCACTTCACCCGCGGCTTTGATAAAGCCAAAGACAGTTACACCATAACCGACGGCAATGAGCGCATAAGCCGCTAAGAATAAATATTTATTCGAAAAATCGGGATTGACGGCTTGAAAATAGTTCTCTAAAGCGTAGGCGTTAAGTAAAGGATAGAGTAAATCAAGCGATGCTAAACCAACTACGGATACGACCATGATGATTAAGTTTTTCTTCTTTTTTAAAACGATTTTTAAAATTTTCTTCCAAATGCGGGCACTAAACTTCTCATCGCTAAAATCTTTTTCTTCAAATTGATTATTCATGTTGATCCCCCCTTTCCACGATTTTCACAAATTCACTTTCCAAAGCACCTTGAATGGACCATAGTTTTTGATACAAACCTTCTTGGTGGGCCAGTTGTTCGTGATTACCAATGGCGGTTACGACCCCGTTTTCTAAGACGATAATCTTATCGGCTTCTTTGGCGGTGGTAATGCGGTGGGTAATGATGATCGATGTCAATTTTTTGTTTTTGGCTTTTAAGGCGTTTCTGATCATGAGGTCGGTGGTGGTATCAACCGCACTTAAGGAGTCATCAAAAATCATCACCGGTTTATCTAAGATTAACATCCGCGCAATCGCAATCCTTTGCTTTTGACCGCCGGATAAGGTCACCCCTTTTTCACCGACTAAAGTATTATAACCTTCATCAAATTGACTGATGTCTTTATGAATCGAAGCTGTTTTGGCAGCATTGTAAACTTTTTCGGGATCAATATCTTTTATCCCAATTTTTATGTTCTCAAAAACGGTCGTGGCATATAAGAAGGGATCTTGCAAGATAATCCCGATTTGTTCGCGAATCCACTTCTTTTTAATGGTGTTCAGTTCGACCCCGTTAATACGAATACTTCCTGATTCATAATCGAGCATGCGCACGAGCAAGTTGGCAATCGTCGATTTTCCACTGCCCGTTTTACCGATGATGGCGACGGTTTCACCGGAATTGATGGTGAAGTTCACGCCGTTTAATAAGTGTTTTTCGGTATCAGCAAACTTAAAGCCGACATTATCGAACACGATATCCCCCGTTACTTCCGGAGTTTCGGTGCCGTCTTGATCATATTCCGATGGAATTTTCAAAATGTCGTCAATGCGGTTGGCAGCCACGGTGGCTTTACCAAAATCACCGATGATGCGACCTAACCCACGAATCGGCCAAACCAGCATCCCAATATACATTAAGGCGGCGATGATGTCGCCAGAAGAAATAAGACCTTTTTGGGATAAATAAATGGCAACAGCCATGGTTACCGCATACTGCATGGTGGTCACAAAATCGCTGGCACCCCAATAACGGGCAATCGCCGTATTCAGTTTTTGGCTTTCATGCATGTAGTTATGGTTTTGCTTGCGAAACTTTTCAATTTCGAATACTTCGTTTGCGAAAGCTTTCACAACCCGCACGCCGTTAACATTTTCTTGGAGGGCGGTGGTCATTTTGGCTTCCACTTCTTCAATTTCTTCAAATTTCTTTTTCACATAATTGAAATAAATAATGGATGCAACCATGCTGATCGGGACAACTCCTAAGGTTACCAGCATTAGCGGAAGACTGATTCTTCCCATTTGCAAGGCGCCGGCCAAGAAGTTTCCGACAATATATAAAATCTGTGGCAACTGCGAACTTAAAAAACTTTTTATCGTATCGATGTCCGAAGTGCATCTTTGAATTAAATCGCCGGTATCCACATTGCTGTGATAAGAAAATGGCAATTGTTGAATGTGGGAATACATTTTATTGCGCATATCGTAGGCGATATTTTCGGCTAATTTACCTTTATTGTATCCGTCAAAAAACATAATGGAACCGCGGAATATTTGGAACAAGAGCAAACTCATTCCCACAACTAAGACGGCTGTTAATTGATTTGTGAAAGTAGCATAATAATTCAATAAAAAAGAAGGGAGTGTGATGCTCCCTTCCGTTGTACCTTCAAAAATAACATCAACAACATACTTAATGAATTGCGGTACATAGGAATACAAAAAAGGATTGAGTAAAGTTGTTAACGAGATGAAGACAACGAGCAAACCATAGGGTTTGGCCCACTTCACCATATTAACGAATCCTTTGGGTTTCATATTAAATTATTCTCCTATTATTCGTAACAATCATTAAAATATTCGGTCAATAAAATTGACCAATTGGATTGGTAATCTCCTGAAAAATCTTTCAAACTACTGATGTTGAAAGCTGTGCTCGTCGCACCGTCTGTTTCCCAATAGATCAAAGTTGGAAAAGTAATGGCCATACTCGACTCAATCTTGATTTTCGTAATTTGATCTTCGGTTAGTTGATCGAAATGTAAATAGTAAATGGTTTCAATATCCCTTGCTTTCGCCAGTTTATTGGTTTCAAAAACAAATTGTTCGGCTTGCGTTAATGTTGCTTGACCAATGTAAACTTGAAAAGTTTCGGAAGCAGCAATCTTCGTCATGACCTCATCATAAGAAATCGTGGTGAACACGTGATCGCGTCCATCAAGACTGTCATACTCCTTATCAATACGGCCTTTGTCTCCACCCCAAGGAATAGAAAACAAAATGACTAAAAGAATTGCGAAAGCGGCAACGCTTGTGACAATGTAAGTTAATTTTTTTTCATCCATTTTTTACCTCCGCCTTCTTGATTGGCAAACCTTAATTATTATAACATACCCCTTAATGGTTTGCAATGCCAAGAAAAATGAAATACCACAAAAAAATGGCGCCCCCAATAGGACTTGAACCTATGACCCCATGATTAACAGTCATGTGCTCTAACCAACTGAGCTACGGAGGCACCTTGCCAATATGCATTGGCTGGGATTATTTTACCATATCTAAAAATAAATAGCAATTTCAAATTGCATGTTTATCAAAAAAAGTGCCATGAAAACATGGCACTTAATTCATGAAAATCATCCGTAGAAGACAACATCATCGATACGCAGATTGGATGTTGCGGATGGATTGGTGGCTGGTAAAGAGATTTGGAATTTAATGTAAGCCGTTTGGACCGATGGAAGGTTATAAGTATAAGTGTCGGTCAAAGTTTGTAAAGTGAATGTTTCTTGACCAACAAACGTTGTTCCGTCCGTCGAATAAGAGACGGTAACGTTTAAGCCATTGGTGGCAGCGGCCTTGAAGACGACTCTGGATAAATTGGTGACGGTAAACTGAGTTACTGAATAACCCAAATTAGCAACAGCACTTGTATACCAACGATTTTGAAGGGAGATTGATCCTGAAAGAGCATTAGTTGTCGCCGCTGTTCCATAGTAGATGCTCCATTGATAATTTTCCGGACCATCAAGTTTTGGCGTGGTATTGTTGTATGAAGTCGTCGTTGTAAAACCTGTTTCAAAGTTTTGCGCGTAGAGCTGTTGCAATGAACTGGCTAATACATTGTATGTGTAAACCTTGCTATGCGTTTGACTAAAGGTTACGGTTACGGTCATAGTAATCGGAGTATTGGATGATGGTCTTGTGAAAGTCCCATCGTTACCAATAACGGCCGGATTGCTGGATGAGAAACTTACCGTCACACCAGGGAAAGTATTTTGATATTTCGAAGCCGTAAAGAATGGTAAATTGCCCATTACTTCTTGACCTTCCGAAATAATCGCTTCAATTTCGGATTGCATGATTGTTTCTTTTTCAGCATCCGTCAAGCTAATATCTAAATCACCAAGGTAAGCAAAACTCCATTTATCTAGACCATCATAGTTGTAAAGCGTTCCATATAAAGTAACTTGTCTGCCAACTAAGAATTTTAATTCATCTTGACCACGGGATTGATAGTAAACATAAAGAGCAGGGGCCCCCACTTCTAAACTGGAAGCTAAATAAACATTGCTATAAGTTCCTTGAACCGTTAGGTAACCGGTCACACTGAAATATTTTCCATAGAAAGCGTGCGCTTTGGCCGCCGCGATTTCTTCAGCGGTTAATACTTCGGTTGTCCCTAAAGCTGGAAAATCACCAATTAACGCCGGAGTCGCTGTTAATGGATTTGGATGTGATAATTCATCTAATTTGTTAACATTGGTAACATTCGTTATTTGACGTGTGTATTGTTTGTTGTTTTCTAAGTAAGTGGTGGTGGTTCCATCAACGCGAACACGATCGCCCACTTGGAAAGTACCGACGTTATAGCGAACATAAACCACGCCGGTTTCATCAGCTAAGAAGAAGAAATTATCTAAAGTAATGCCTATAATGACACCCTCGATCGCAACTAATTGTCCAGGGTTGGTATCAATCATCGTCAGCACTTCAGAAATTGGTTTTGGAGCCGGTTGCCATTTGGCATAATATGTTTTGGTTCCGGTGGATTCGGTTGGAATATTCATTACTTGTGAACCGGAAAAATCCGCAGCCGTAAACCAACCCATAAAGTCAAATCCGGCTTTAATTGGATCAACTAAGGTTTGCGGTAGTTTTGTCACATCATATGTTTTTGGATATTCACCGCTAAATTCGCCACCATCTAAAACATAAACGATTTGGTAAATGCCTTTTAGTTCTAAGATTTTAACTTCGGCAGCTTCTAAGGTTGCAATGTTTGTGACTAAAAGCTGGTGAGCTTCGGATAAATTGGCAAACGAAGCCCGAAGATTACTAATCGTTGTTTCATTTGTTAAGGTTATTTCGGAAACAACCGGCAGGGCATTAATGTCAACAACTAATTGAGCCGCCGTTTTCAAACCGGCAATTTCGGCTTCTGCCGCTTCTAAGATTGCAAAGTTGGTTACTAACGCTTTTTCATCAGCCGTTAAGGCATCATAGGCGGTCCGAATAGCAACAACGGCTGCTTCATCCGCTAAAGTAACAGCGGTTGGTAAAGCGTTTATGGAAGCTATTACTTTCTTGGAAGGATCTTGGATTTTATATTGAGCAATGGAAATATTAATTCCTTCCACCAGGACGCCATTGTTCATTTGACATAATCTTGTGCCATAGCCGACATTACTGTAGTCGACTTCCCAACTATGCGGAGTCCATAAGAAATCGCCAGGGTTTAACGTAACGATTAAAACGCCGGTTGAGCCGATGGAGTTTCCACCTAACGAACCACCATGGTCAGCTAAGTATTTCGCAACCTTGTAAGTTCCATCTTCGTTTTTTGTAAACATGATTTTACCAAAGCCTAAATTTGGAACGTTGCAACGGCCATAAGTATCACTGGCATCAAAAGTAACCGGTACTGTTCCGGTATTTTGGTATAGAGCTGCTCCGCCACTATAGGCAACAGCAACACCATTTTTCAAACCGTTGTTATTGTAATCGGTTTGGGCCGATAAACCATATGGTCGAAGCGTACTGCGAGAAATGACTTCATTGGCGGTTGTTCCACTGATGGGAATATAAGCATCTTTCGAAATAAAATAAACATTATTCCCGACAACAATTTTGAATACATCAAAACCGGCGGTTGCCAATTGGGTATCATATGTACCAAAACCATCCCAAGTATTTCCGGTTTCTGGTTTTGTTTGTCCCGAATAGAAAATTGGTTTTTGGCCTTCTTCCACCAAGCCAAAGTTAATTGAGACTTCTTTGGAAGTAGTATTGTAAGTTGCAAGTAGCGTAACCGGAGCATATGCATAAGTTGTCTTTAATAATTCACCTGTTTCTAAATCAAAGAAACTGGAATCTTCACCACTCTTATATGACCAAACGACGCCATTTGTTGTTGGTAAAACAAAATCAACTATGATTTGGGAAGGGACTTCTTTGATTACCGGTAGCAAAACAGCTAAATCCGGATTCTTAACAATCTCGATGGCTTCTTCTTTTTCCAGAAGACGTTCATAATTGGTAACCATATTTTTCTGTGTTTGGCTTAAAGCATCGTAAGCGGTTCTGGCTTCGGTAATTTTTGATTCATCTGCTAAAACTAAAGTATCAGGAATCGCGGCAATATAATCAACAACCACTTTGGCGGCTTCTAAGTTAGCAAGACGTTCTTCTTTTAAAGCAAGAATTGGCAAGGCCGTTACTAACGCTTTTTGGGTAGCCGTTAAAGCTTCATAAGCCGTGCGAGCCGCAACTACGGCGGCTTTATCCGTCAGTTCAACGACGGAAGGTAAAGTTACAATCATCGTATCCACTTCGGTTGCCGCTTCTTGATCGGCGATAGCGGCTTTTATTTGCGCAATGCTGGTTTCGGCAGCCGTTAAAATGGCATAATTCAATACCGTTGTTTTTTGGGCGCTGGTTAGGGCATCATAAGCCGTTCGGGCCGCGATGACTTGTTCTTCATCCGTTAAAGCAATCGTTGTTGGTAGCGCATCAATCAAACCTTCCACATTAGCCACTAGTTTTAAAGAAGCCAAGGCTTCTTCAGCAGCTACTAAGTCAGCAAGATTAGTAACCAGAGCTTTTTGAACGGTTGTCAATAAATTATAGGAAGTGCGAGCAAATTGAATCGCCGTTTCGGAAGTTAAAGCAATGACTTCCGGAAGCGCATCAATCTTATTAATCACTAAGGTGGCGGCATTACGGTCAGCAACAATCACGGCTAAAGCGGCTTCCTTATCGGTTAAGTCTGTAAGCTTGGTTACTAAAGCTTTTTGGGTAGCAGTCAGAGCATCATAAGCCGCTCGAGCTGCTTCAATATCCTCTTTATCCAAAAAAGTAACCGTGGTCGGTAAGGCGATAATTAAATTGTCGACTGCTAAAGCACTGGCAGCATTTTTTAAAGTCGCTAAAGCTGCTTCTTTTTCGACAAGAAGGGAACTCTTTTCCACAAATCCCACTTGTTCTTTGGTTAAGGCATCATAAGCCGCACGTGCAGCAACAATAGCTGCTTCATCAGCCAATGTGACTGTTTCCGGTAGGGAATTGATGGCTTCATCAACGGCTTTGGCCGCTTTTTCATCAGCAGATTCAAAGCATCCTACTAACCCAAAGGTTAAAATTAAAGCAAGCAAGATTAAGAGCCATTTTGAAGTTGTATTTGATTTGGTCATAGTGTCTCCTTTCCAATTCTCACAATTTCAATTTATTATAGCACGCTTACCTGGGATTTACAATAAACCAAAGTCAAGATTAAAAAAAAGTCTCATAAAAAGAGACTTTTCTCATCCGAACTGATTATTATTAATCAAAATTTTCCTATTCAAATTACCAATTAAACTAATCTTCGTCATTTTCTTGATCGACATTTTTGCCGTTTTGGGTGCGTTTTTCTTGCCATTTTTTAAATGCAACAATCTTTAAAATTCCGACTGCGGCAACCACAACCCCAATTAAAACCCAATAATACCAATCCATAAAAAACCTCCTTTATCACTAACTTGTTTTCTTAACTAAGAGTTTCAAAGCAACAATGGTGATGATGATTTGATAAACAACGCCGATGATCATGTACCAAGCAAAAGGTAAATTAGCAACATTTTGACTATTGGTTGCAACGTTAAGAATCGCTTTTAATGGCCAAAAGTTGGGAACAATCCCTAAAAGATATTGAAGACGATCCGTAAAAGCCGGAAGTAAAGTAAGTCCCGGAATCATCACTAACAATCCGCCCATCTTCACAATCGCAAAACCTTCAATTTTGTTTTTCGCAAACCCGCCGATAATGGCGGCGATTAAAGGGACTAACATGGCATTCACCAACGCAAAGACCATCATGTGCAAAACGGTAATATTGTCTAAAAGACGAACGCTTTGACTCCCGACGATAATCGCATAGGCATCGGAAGCTAAAAGTTTTAACCCACCAACCATGATAATATTGCCGGCAACCGCAATCACATAAGTGTAAATGACCTTAAACATAACATAGCCACTGACGGTAATCGGGGTTACGGCAATGTTCAGGATGGTCTTTTCATCTTTATTTTCAATTAAAGAAAAACCCAGCATCGCCCCCATAATATAACCACCGACCGCAAGTAAAACAATTAAACCGATTAATAAAGTAATGGCGGCGGTTTGCGTATTTTGTTCGCCCGCTTTTTTTAAAATGGCGGGAAGCAAATAACCCATGATGACTAGCATTAAAAAAGGATAAGCAATCATAAACAAGTTCATGCGTTCTTTCACAAGCGTCTTCATTTCATATTTAAGTAAACGTAAATATTTTTTCATTTTCAACCCTCAATAACCGTTTTTTGAAATTTTCGATAGACCCAAAGCGGATAAATTAAGAACATAATGACTAATAAATACCCGACTCCAAACAAGACTTCCCCAAGGGGGTGATCAATAAAAGCACTTTCAATTAAAACTTTCCCGGCATGGGTTGGTGAAATAAGCAAAAGCGACGAAAGCGCCTTGGGGATAATCCCGGCCGTTAAGAGTAAGGACGGGATTACGGTCACAAAAGCAAACAAGATGTAATTAACAAGCATTGTTCCAAAATCTTTGCTGTATAAAGTGATGATGAACCCAAAAGCCGTATGACTTCCGACGACAATGATAATGTAAACAAATAACAATAATACATTAACTTGCAAATCATAAACAATCATCGAATAAGTAACCACCAATACTCCGGAAATTAACCCCGTCATTAACGAAGCTAAAACCTTACTGACGAGAATTTGGAAAACCGAAACCGGAGCAACCAGTAACGATTTAATGGTTTGCCCTTGTTTTTCAAAGAAATAAGAAGCGGCAATAAAGAGAATGCTCATCATCGCTCCATCCATCCATATTAACATTGGGGACAACATTAATGCTGCTTCTTTATCAGCCAGAGCAATAATCACAACCCAAATAACGGAAACAAATAAGCTGGTAATTAAGACCTTATACTTATAAAGGCGGACAAGTTCTCCTTTTAAAAGGTTAATCATCTGTTTCATGGGTCTTCTCTTTCGTGACCATAATAAAGATATCTTCTAATGAGGTTTCGCCACTATGGATGGTTTCTAATTTCTGATAATTAAGAATTTTTAAAAAGTCTTCATTTTGGCCAAGGTTCGCCATCGGAAAAGTATCTTGGCATAATTTGTCTTGATTCAGATATTCAACTTTGACTTCTTTTTTCCCATACTGTAATTTTAAGTCGCGGGGCGAAGCCATTGCGCTTAATTTTCCATTGGTCATAAAAACAACTTGATCACAAAGTTGTTCAACATCGCCCATCAAGTGAGTTGTAATAATGACGGTTCCCCCTTGTTTTTGGAAATCAAGAATTAAATCTTTAATGATTTTCGCATTTTTGGGATCCAAGCCATTGGTTGGTTCGTCTAAAAATAAGACTTTCGGGTTATTAAGCATCGCTCTGACAAAATTGAGTCGCACTTTCATTCCTTTGGAAAACTGTCCGACTTCCATGTCTTTCGAATCATATAAACCAACGGTTTTCAGTAAAGCTTCATAATCAATGTTGTTTTGGTAAAGACTTGCGAAATAGCGAAGATTTTCTAAAGCAGTTAACTTATTGAAGTGAATCGGCATTTCAAAACCAATGCCGATGGTTTCATAAAAATCTTTTTGATAAGTTTTTAAGTCTTTTCCCATAAATAATATTTGACCGGAATAACCGGTGATTAACTTCGTCAGGATTTTTTGCGTTGTCGATTTTCCCGCTCCCGAAGGACCAAGGATGCCAAAAATGGATCCTTCTTCCACAAAAAAGGAGATATTGCTGATAACTTGATGGTGACTTTGGGGATATTGATATTGTAGATCTTTAATTTCAAAGGTTTTTTGCATATTATTCTTCCATTCCTTTTAAAACGGTTTTAATAAAAAGTAAACTTTCTTCTTTGGTGCTGGTTAATTTATCTAAAGTTAACCCCTTTTTTAAGATTGACGATTGTAATCCTTCAATCGCCAGTTCGATGTTTTTTTGAACTTGGATTTTTGAAAAGCGTTTTTCATAGCG
>JBFXGS010000046.1:0-10681 GCA_050177775.1 Bacilli bacterium
GTGAAATCTAGAGGATCTTTTCCTGTAGCAATGGCATATTGCTCAGATGGCAAGCCAAAAGCATCCCATCCCATAGGATGCATCACATTAAATCCTTGCATTCGTTTCATTCTGGCAACAATGTCCGTTGCCGTATATCCTTCGGGATGCCCCACATGTAAACCCGCTCCGCTTGGATAAGGAAACATGTCTAAAACATAGTACTTCGGTTTTGACAAATCCTGGCCTGTTTTAAAAGTTTTGTTTACTTCCCAATATGTTTGCCATTTCTTTTCCGTTTCAAGATGATTGTATACCATATTTTAGTCCTTCCTTTGCAAGATAACTTGCGTTAGCCGATTGGCATAGAAAACGGTGATAATTGCTCCAATAAAAGATAAATAATTGATACTAAATAATTCTTCAAAAACTTTTGAGACCACGTAAGGAACAAGAATATAAGTCATTACTTGCCAAACGTGACCAAATTTTAAATAACCGGATAATGACATCATTTGAAAAATCGCGACGATTAAACCAAAGAGTCCTAACACAAAAATTTCACCGATGACAAGCGTAAGAATATTAGCGACTAAGGTAAATGACCCATACTCGGCAATTTGATCTTCCACAACTAAAAAAACCGTGCTCCAAAATGCTTGGTCATCAACTAAGGCATCACTAAAATCCAGATTTGCTAATGAAGGATAATCCGAATAAGCGAATAATTTTACATTGATTAATGATTGTTGAAAATATACATATTGCTTGGTTAAGACAATTCGAGAATAAGTATCAAGATTGGCGAAATTGGTTTCAATGCTTTCTTGATCAGTAAAGACAATTTGAAAAGCCGAATTAATGCTCACCGAATGAGTTATATTGCTTCCGTTTTTCGCAATCAATAAAGAGTCGACAATGGCAAAAGGAACTTCATCATCATAGAAAGATTGGCGAATAATCGTCCGATTTTCATAATCCAATCCCTGGTTTTGATTTAAATTTATTAAACTAGGGGTTATTGATATCAAAACAAGTAAGAAAAGAAATAAAACCGTGACTATTTTCTTATCATTTTGATATTTTGCTATTTGGGATGGACTAAATAATCCCTCTTTAAATCTTTGATACATGCCATTCTCCTTGATATTGACTAATTATAACAAAATCAACCCTTTTTTTCAATTTTTAAAACCAAAAAACTGACATTATTAGTTAAATTGTGACATAATATTCAATTATTTTTTGTTCACTAAAATCTCTAAGTTTAAAATATTGTTTTGACAAGTCCACAATTTCTGTAAAGGTTAAGTTTAATGGCGCATCGTCATCTAAGTGTAAATAATATTTTAAAGAATTGATTAAACAAGCTTTCGGCACTAACCCGACTATTTCTGAAGCAACAATACTTATTTGGTAACGCTTTGCTTCCATGATCGTCGCTTCTAAGGCTTGATATAAAGCTGTTTGTTCATAATCGGTTAAGTTCATCGTGACCTGACACAAATGGCGTTCTTGAAGTCGAGCCGCCCCCGCTTGGATAAAACGATAGCCCCCGGAACTAAAACGAATTTTGCGAGCAATTTTCAGTATTTTGCCTTTATCGTTGCTATTCATGTCAATATTAAAGGCAACCAAAGGTTTTCGACATCCAACTGCGAGCGCTCCGGCCGAAACATGAGGAACGGGACTTCCAAAATCAGGTGCCCATTTTGGGTCAGTCATTTTTTTGGCTAAACCTTCAAACTCCCCTTGACGAATATCGGGTAACAACAACCGTTGTTCACTCGTCGCTGATTTCGCATATAAATAAATAGGAATGTTAGTAGCTTCATTAATCTTTTTCGCAAGGTCCTTACTTAAATCGATGCATTCTTGCTCGGTAATATTCTGAATGGGAATTAATGGACAAACATCAATTGCTCCCATGCGTGGATGTTCTCCGACATGGTGACGCATATCAATTAACTTGACCGCTATTTTCGCACTTTCCACCATTTTTGTTAAAACGGTTTGGACTTCACCGATAACGGTCACGACACTGCGGTGATATGAGGCATCCATTTCTAAATCAACTAAAGAAATAAGCGGGTTATTTTGAAAAGGAGCAATGATTTGCTGCATAATTTGGGAATCTTTTCCTTCTGAGTAATTCGGAACTATTTCAATTATTTGTGACATCTTAGGTCTCCTTTTTTAGTATTATACCATAATTTGTACAAATTTAAAAGGACCAAATTAATGGTCCTCACGAATGGCTTGCGCAAATATTTCTCCTAAAGTAGGATGCGGGTGAATAAAGTTTTTCAGTTCATTCACATGAGTTTTATTGTTAATTAAACTTACCGCTTCGGAAATTAAATCACTGGCATGGGGGCCTAAAATATGAACCCCTGTAATTAAATCATCAACGGAAATAATTTTAATAAAACCATCCGTTTCGTTAATAGTTAAAGCTTTACCGTTGGCTCGAAAAAAGAATTTATGAATTTTATAGTTTTGATTTTGAGCTTCCTCTTCGGTCATTCCCACTTGCGCAATTTCTGGGAAAGTGAACACACAACTAGGCAATATGGAAAAATCAATGACATCTGTTTGGCCCAAAATGTGCTTCAACACTTGAAAACCACTGTAGGTGGCACTATGAGCTAACATCATTTTTCCGGTCACATCACCAATCGCGTAAATATTCGGGATATTGGTTTGAAAATGCTCATTAACCTTTATCCCAAATCGATCAAAATCAATCTTAAGGTCTTCAAGGCCTAAATTGGCAATATTGGGCTTTCTGCCAACGGCGACGAGCACAACATCAGCTTCGGTTTTTAAGTCCTGATCCTTTTCCCGATAATTAAGGATTAATGAATGGGATTGCTCAATTTTGGATACTGATGCTTTTAAATGAAATTTAATTCCCGTTTGTTTTAAATAGCTTAAGTGACGTTTCGAAATTTCGCGGTCACAAAGCGGTAAAATCGTATCAAGAGCCTCAAACACTTCAACTTCACTGCCAAATTGACGAAAAATCGAAGCAAATTCAATTCCAATTACGCCGGCACCAATGATGGCTAATTTATTAGGAATGGACTTAATGTCAAGCATCTTTAGCGAAGTCAAAACATTGGGAAGATTAAAGCCCGGCAATGGTAACTTGGCACTGGAAGAACCGGTGGCAACAACAATGTTCGAAGCTTCATAAATTTGGTTGTTTGCTAAAACTTGATGATGGGAAACCAAAGTTCCTCGTCCCATAACGACTTCCACTTGGGCTTTTTCCAATAAAAACTTGATTCCCAAAACAAGTTGTTGGACAATCTCATTTTTCCTAATCAAAGTTTTTTGATAATCCCAACTAGGTTGGTTGGAAAAACCTAATGACGCCGATTCTTTAAAATCTTTAATCAATTTTGCAACATGATAGAAGGATTTCGTCGGAATACAACCATAGTTTAAACAAGTTCCACCCAAGGCATCTTCTTCAATAAGGGTTACTTTTAAACCTTGGTGAGCAGCTTCTAAAGCTAATTCATATCCTCCCGGTCCTGCCCCAATAATGATTAAATCTTTCATACTATGTCCTTATATTTAATAATGGGCGTACGGGCCGCTTTCACATCATCAAGCCTTCTGACAATCGTATGATGCGGAGCCGTTTTCAATAATTCTGGGTCATCAATAGCTTCTTGCGCAATTTTAATCATGGTTGCAATAAAGTCATCAATGGTTTCTTTTGATTCAACTTCCGTTGGTTCGATCATAATGGTTTGATGGAACAAAAGAGGGAAATAAATGGTAGGTGGATGGTATCCATAATCAAGCAATCGTTTCGCAACATCTAAAGTACTGGCTTTTTCACTGATTAAGCCATCAAACACCACTTCATGCTTACATAAACTGGTAATCGGTAGTTTATAATATTCTTTTAAAGATTCCTTAATATAGTTAGCATTTAAGACGGACAAATAACCAACTTTGCTCACATTTTCTTTGCCTAAAGTTCGCAAATAAGTATAAGCACGAACAACAACTAAAAAGTTTCCATAAAAGCCACTGACAAAACCAATCGACTTTGGATTAGTCGACCAATGATATTGACCTTTTTCTTTCACAATTCTTGGATTAGGAAGCAAGTGAACAAGTTGTTTTGTTACTCCAACGGGTCCGCTTCCCGGGCCGCCGCCGCCATGTGGAGTGGAAAAAGTTTTATGAAGGTTGATATGCATAATATCAAAGCCCATATCACCGGGACGAGCAATCCCTAATAAAGCATTTAAATTGGCTCCATCATAGTAAAGCAAACTGCCATTGGCATGGACCAGTTTCGCAATCTCACAAATATCCTTTTCAAAAATACCCAAAGTATTGGGATTAGTAAGCATAATACCCGCGACTTCATCATTTAAGACGGCTTTTTAAGCTTCGAGATCAACCGTTCCGTTTTGGGTAGAAGTAACAACAATCGTATCCATTCCACAAACACTGGCACTGGCCGGATTGGTCCCGTGAGCGCTATCCGGAACAATGACTTTGGTTCTTTTTAAATCCCCTCGTTGCAAATGGTATTCTTTCATAATCATTAAACCCGTAGCTTCACCATGAGCACCGGCAAAAGGATTAAAGGAGAATTCCGCTAAACCGGTCAATTCACTAAGCATTTGCGAAGTTTCATAATAAATTTGCATCGCCCCTTGAACGGTTTTTTCCGGTTGTAACGGATGGATTTTTGTGAAAGCGGACAAATTCGCCATTTCATCATTTATTTTAGGATTATATTTCATCGTACAAGATCCAAGCGGATAGAATCCTTGATCAACGCCATAATTTTTTTGAGACAAACGCGTATAATGGCGAACAACATCCAGTTCAGAAACTTCCGGCATATCCAAAGGTAATGTTCTTTTTAAAGATTGGGGCAGTTCAACACTGGCAACTTCTTCCTCGGGAAGACTGTATCCTTGACGATTGGCTTGAGAAATTTCAAATATTAATTTATCGTACATTGGCGAATTCCTCAACTTTCTTGACAAAATCATCCATTTGACGTTTCGAACGCATTTCGGTTGCACAGAATAACATCAGCTGATTTCCTAAATCTAAGCCGGATAAATATCCCTTTTTTAGTAAAAATTCATTTAATTTCGTCGGATTATCTTTAAATTTTAAAACAAATTCCTTAAAGAAAGGTTGATTAGACCCTTTTTCAAATAATTTGGTTGCTAATAATTGTTTATAAAAATAATGAGCATTATTATAAGCGCGCATCGCCACTTCTGCTAAACCTTTTTTACCTAATAAACTCATGTAAATAACCGTATGAAGCGCCATCAAACTTTGATTTGAACAAATATTGGAATTGGCTTTTTCACGACGAATATGTTGTTCACGAGCTTGTAAAGTAAGCACAAAACCCCGTTTTCCATCAACATCATTGGTCATGCCACAAATTCTTCCAGGCATTTTTCGTAACAGTTTTTCGGTTGTTGCCATAAAACCAACATACGGACCGCCAAAATTGACGGGAATTCCCAAGGTTTGGCCATCGCCGCAAGCAATATCCGCGCCCATTTCTTTTGGTGTTTTTAAAACACTTAAAGTGCTTGGGTCAACATTCATAATTAATAAACTCTTATTTTCATGAATGGCATCGGCAACATCACTATAGTCTTCGATTTGACCAAAATAATTGGGGTTGGATGCAACCACGCCCGCAATCGAATCATTAAGTAAGTTTTTTAAAGCCTTTTTAGAGACGACAAAATCTTCCATCGGAATCGTAATTAATTCAACATCGCGAAAATGGGCATAAGTTTTTAGAACTTCCAAAACACGAGGATTAAGCGTGGAACTAACTAAAACTTTATTGCGTTTGGTTTGGGCAACCGCCATAAACATCGCTTCGGCGGTGGCCGTTGCGCCATCATAGACACTGGCATTGCTGACATCCAGGCCGGTTAGTTCGCAAATCATGCTTTGAAATTCAAAAATATATTGTAAATTACCTTGTGATATTTCCGGTTGATAAGGAGTATAGGATGTTAAAAACTCTTGACGAGAAGTAAGAGCCGAAATAACACTTGGTGTATAAACATCATAAGAACCAGCACCTAAAAAAGAAACCAATTGATGATTTTGACTGGCAATCTTCGTCATTTCATCACGAATTTCAATCTCTGATAATTGCTTAGGAAGTAAAAATGGTTCGTGATGAATAACGTTACTTGGAACATCCTTAAATAAATCGTCTAAATGCTTGACCCCAATTTTAGCAAGCATTTGTTCGATATCTTGTTCTGAATGTGGAAAATATTTATTCATTACTTCGCCAATTTTTGATAACTAGCTGCATCAAGCAAGTTATCAACCTCACTCATATCGCTAATTTCAATTTTAATGATCCAGCTTGAATATGGATCTTGGTTAATTAATTCCGGAGCATCGATTACTTCTTCATTAACAGCTAAAATCTTTCCGCTTAATGGTGATAATAAATCGGAAGCGGCTTTGACACTTTCGACGGCGCCAAATTCTTCAAATTGCGTCACTTGGTCGCCGGCATCGCCGCCTTCAACAAACACGATTGAACCCAAACTGTGTTGAGCATAATCGGTGATTCCAATGAAAGCCACCTTGCCTTCAATTTTAGCCCATTCATGGCTTTTCGCATACTTTAAATTTTCTAATACTTTACTCATGTTTTCCTCCTATCGAACATATTTTTTGTCTAATAAACGTTTGTTTCTGACTTTGGCCCTCACAAGATTCTTGCGAATTCTTATTTCAACGATGGTTCCGATTGCTGAAAATTCACTCGCGATTAAAGCAAAAGCATAAGATTTGGTGGTATTGGGGATCATATAACCCGTGGTGATGTGACCAATTACTTGGCCATTGCTTTCCACTTCATAACCATTTCGGGCAATTCCGCGGTCAATTAATTCTAAAGCCACGACTTTGCGTTTTAAACCTTTCGCACTGGCTTCTTCTAAAACATCACTGCCAATAAATTTCCTACCAAGTTTGACTCCATAATTAAGCCCAGCTTCTAAAGGATTAATGGTATCGTCGATTTCATGACCATATAAAGGCATCGAAGCTTCAAAACGAAGGGTATCGCGACATCCCAAACCGCATAAAGTAATTTCCGAATTCTTGGCAAACAATTGAAACAATTCCAGAATATGGGCATTGGCACCATAGATTTCAAAGCCATCGGAACCGGTGTAGCCACTGCGTGAAACCAAAAAATCATGATTTAAAATCAACATATGGTTAAAATCAAACAATTTTAAACTACCTAAAGGATAAGTCGTCAGTGGTTGTAAAATGCTTTCCGCTTTTGGACCTTGAAGAGCTAATTGCGAATAATAACTGGAGCGGTCAACAACCTTGACATCAAAACCCGCTTGATGTTCAACAATCCAAGCCAAATCTTTATCTTTGTTGCTGGCATTAACGACTAATAAGCAATGATGATTGTCATATTTATAAACCATCATGTCATCAACTACTCCGCCATGAGGATATAGCATCATGCCATAAGTCATGCGGTTGGATTCCACCGCTACCACCGAGTTTGTGAAAAGATAATCAATGAAAGCCATGGTTTCATTTCCGGTAATTTCAATTTCACCCATGTGGGAAACATCGAATACACCGCATTGATCCCTAACAGCTTGGTGCTCTTCACCAATGCCAGAATACTCAATTGGTAATAAATATCCCGCAAATTCAACAATTTTTCCACCCAAGCGAACATGTTCATCATACAAAATCGTTTTATTCATTATTTCCTCCAAATTAAGTCAATTATATCTTGATTGTTGGCATTCTCAATATACTTGGAAATATCATTTAATGTTAATATTTCCCAAAATCGTTGTTCATCAAAAGGGCTGTTTATAAATTTATCACACCATCCTTTGATGCTTTGTCTTTCAAAAAAATCTCCAGCTATTTCAAAGCTCGTTATTTTTTCACGTTTTATGTCAATAAAGCTCTCAATCAGTCCCCATGAAAATCTTTTTTTCGCATGGACCGTATAAGGGGGATGATGATAATTCATCCATTCCTTAGATAAAAAGTGGATTTCCATCTTTTGGATGGCTTTTACATCTTCCTCGTTTAAAGTAAGGCTTGAAGTTGTAAAATAATTCCACATTTTCATCATGACTTCTTCAATCGGCAAATTGACATATTCTTTTAAATTGATGACTCGTTCCCTAACACTTTTAATTCCTTTCGAAATTAACTTAGCATCATCGGGGGTAAGAGAACTAACTAAAAATTCTAAATCCGTGTTATATAAAATCGTTCCATGAAGGATGGATCCATATTGATTATTTAAAAAAGCATTCCCTGAAAACTTCTTACCTAAAAATAACAAATCATTCCGACCCGACAGTTCAATATCTAAACCCAAAGTTTGAAAAAAGTCTTTCATTTTTGTAAGATAGTTAATAAAAACTTGCTCGCGGTTGACGTTTTTAGAAAGAAAAGTGAACATGAAACAACCTTCATCCGCATAAACCGTTCCTCCACCTGTAGGACGACGATAAATGGGGATGTTATGTTTTCTGGTGAATTCCAAATTAACTTCACTGGCGATTAATTGATTTCTTCCAACCACGATGGCCGGATGTAAATCCCATAAAAAAAACAAATCTTCCTGAATTCTTGGCAAAAAATATTGTTCAATTGCCAAATAAAAAGAGATGTTTTGTTTGCCCAAAGACTGTAAATTAAGACTTTTCATAATTTTTATTCCCTACTAATTTTACCACAAACGCTTTCTTTTTTAAACAACATTTTGCGTTTTTCATTAAAAAAGCTATTTAGTCTCCTAAATAGCTTTTTTTGATTATTCATAAATATCTAAATCAATTGGATAAGTAATCGTCTGAACACCCAAACCTTTGAACTCTAAAAGCGTGTAATTGTTATTTGCACCTTCGACAATCAAAGTTTCCACTTTTAAAACAACATCATCTGCTCCAAGATAAACTTTTAAGGTAATGGAGTCTTTTCCTTCAGTAACAAAAACATCACCTAAATATTCGGATAATCCTAAAGTATATGTTAAGACGTTTTCAACTCGGGAAACAAAAGTCAAAGCATCATAAAATTCAACTTCCGAGTAGAAAGCAGCAATGCTTTCCACAAACTTATCAAAACCATAATTGTTGATAATCGTTGCTTCTTCCGTGGCCGTCATTTCAGCTTTCGTCTTTAACTCATTACGAAGCATATAAGCAACGCCTTCTTTTACATAGACATGGGCAACTTCGGATCCATTTAAAGTATACATCATCGAATCAATTCCGGGTTCATTGTTGAAATTGAACATTAATTCGGAAGTTAACACATCCGGTCCATTAACAGCTTCAATTTTCGCATAACCCGACAATGATTCAGAATAATCAACGAGCGTATCTTCAAGTAGTACTTTTAATTCAGTTGGTGTATATTCTTTTGGAGGAATAATGATAACTTCTTCCGTTACGGTAATGGTTAGAGTTTTCTCTCCGACCCCTTCAACCGTTACTTTGATGATTGCTGTTCCTTTCGCAACCCCCATAACTAATCCGCTTTCGACCGTCGCAATGGCTTCATTGCTTGATGACCAAACAAAGATCGCACTTGGCTTCGTCGAACTTGCCGTTAAGTTGATTGCTTCGCCAACTTTGACGGTATCAGCACCCGTTAATGATAAAGTATAAACGGGATCATCTTTTTTGCATCCAACTAACAGGAGGGCCAATACTCCCAATAATAAATATGAAATGATTTTTTTCATGTTTTTCCTCACTTCTTCTTTCCTTGGTATTATACTAAAATAAGAGTTTTAATTCAACCTTTTTTCCAATATAATTTTTTTATTAAGAAATTTTAAACAACTTTTGCGCATTTTGAGAAAAAACTAAATTGGCTACTTCTTCACCAAAGCGTTTTACAATCATCAAAAAGGCTTCATTTAAATCATTAGTGCGAAAAGCATGAACATCACTTCCAACTAAATCAACCATTTTCTTTTTAAATAACTTGAAAGATAACTTTTGAATATCTTTTCCACTTCTTCCGGTAATACTATTACTATTTACTTGGAATAAGACTCCTATTTTTTTTAATTCTTCTAATTGTCTAAAGTTATAGTACGAGTATCTTTCCACATGAGCAATAATAACTTTATATCCCAGCACGCGGCAACTAAAAATAACTTCATCAATATCACTAATCGCTTCATCAAAAGGTAGTTCTAACAGCAAATATTCACTATTATTGATTGATAATAATTCTTTGTTTTTTAATAACGATATCATTTTGTCAGTGTAAGCAATCTCTTGTCCTAAATATAATTTCACATCATATTTATTCTGTACAAGGATGTAGAACTTGGCGAACGCATCAATTAATTCCTGCTTTGAAACTTTTTTTAAGTCAAGACGGAGGGCATGGGAAGTAATGATAATGTCCGAAATACCAAAACTTATTTCCCGTTCAATCATTTTAAATGATTCTTCTAAACTTTCCGAACCATCGTCAACAAACGGTAAAATATGAGTATGGACATCAATCATCATCGTTACTCTTTCCTCGAATAGTATCGATATTTGTATCGATAACCATAACGATAGCCATAATTAGTAACTTTCCGACTGACATTACTTAAAATGATGCCGGCTAAATCAGCATTAGCTTCCTTTAA
>JBFXGS010000047.1:0-10403 GCA_050177775.1 Bacilli bacterium
TTATCAATTGTATTAAGCCTGATGAATAACCGTCCCCGAAAATGTCTTGGTTATAAAACACCATTAGAAGTGATGAATGATTTTTAATTTATGAAAAGTGTTGCACTTGAATTGACAAATTATCAATAAAAAAGAGGATGTTTAAAAAAAGTTTGTGTTTTTCCATGGTTAATAGTATAATTTACCAAAGGAGGATTTTAAAATGTCAAAAAAAAATAAAATTGTTGCGATAACACCGTTTGTTTGTTTGATTGCCTTTATCCTTTTAGGCTATTTTACAAAAAAATGGCACCCTTCTTGGATGGTTTTCTTGTTAATACCATTAATGCCTTTTATTATTGGTGAAAGGAAAATCCGTTTTTCGATGCCATTTATTATTGCGACCATTTATGTTGTTGCCGGTTTATTAACGGGTTTATGGCATCCTTTATGGGTTATTTTGTTATTAATTCCTGTTTTTCATATAATTTTGACCCCAACTAGAAACGAATCAAAAAACGATTGAAATAATTTTAATTAAATCAAAAAGAGAGATTTTATCTCTTTTTTAATTAGTGAGGATATATGAATTACTGGGAAATTATTATATTAGGAATTGGCCTATCCATGGATGCGGCCGCCGTATCATTGTGCAACGGCTTAATGGAAACCAATATACGTGCTAGAAAAGCTTTAGGAATTGCGCTTTTGTTTGGCGTCTTTCAAGGAATAATGCCGATTTTAGGTTATTATTTGGGATCTTTAGTTAGCCAGTTCTTACAAGACATGACCGTTTTTTTGGCATCGGGGCTTTTGATTTTTCTTGGAACAAAAATGATTTATGAAGAAATCAAGCATAAAAACGATCTATGCGTTGTTTCGACAACACCCGTTCTTTTTTCCCAAGCTTTTGCAACGAGCATTGATGCTTTTTTAGTGGGTTTTACTTTTGTTTTAATGCAGGTTTCCATTTATCCTGCTTCATCCATAATCGCCATTGTGACCGCCATCATTTGTTTTGGAGCTGTTTTTCTAGGAAAACGGTTTGGAAATATCTTAAAAAATAAAGCGGTATTATTTGGGGGACTCATACTAATGGCTATTGGGGTCAAAATTCTGATTCAAGGTTTATTAAATTAGGAGGACATATGAAAATAGGTTTTATTGGTGTAGGTGTCATGGGCTCATCCATGGTTAAAAATCTCATAAAAGCAGGTTATCAAGTCGATATATATGCTCGAAATCCCCAAAAAGTGGTTGAAGTAAGCGCTTTTGGGGCAAAACTTGTAAAAGACATTGCCACATTGGCATTCCAAAATGATATAATAATAACGATGGTTGGTTTTCCTTCCGATGTTGAAAGTGTTTATTTCGATAGCGATAAAATCATCAATAATGCAAAACCGGGAACAATCTTGATTGATATGACGACCTCATCGCCGTCTCTTGCTAAGAAAATATATCAAGCCGCCTTAATCAAAGGGTTGTTTAGTCTTGATTGCCCCGTTACCGGGGGAGATATCGGTGCCAAAGATGGAACTCTCACCATTTTTGGAGGTGGAGATTTAGCCATTTTCCAAAAAATCCTACCAGTGTTAGCCGCCATGGGGAAAAATATCGTCTATGTCGGTGGTGCTGGTTTAGGCCAACACGCTAAATTAGCCAACCAAATTGGTGTCGCGGGTGCCATGGCAGCGGTTGCGGAGATGATGGCATACGGAAAAGCAAACGGGCTTGACTTAGAAAAATTAATTCCTGTTTGGAATACGGGAAGTGCCGCCAGTACGCAACTAAAAGTATCGGCTCCAAGAGCTTTAGCCAATAATATGCAACCTGGTTTTTTTATCAAACACTTTATTAAAGATATGAAGTTGGCTGTCTCAGAAACAAAGAATAAAAACATTGATTTACAAATGTTACAAACGGTGTTAGCAATGTATGAACACTTAGCAAATAACAATATGGAAAATCTTGGTACCCAAGCATTAGTTAAATACTATGAGAAAGGAAATAAAAATGGCCAAGAAAATAATTAAACTAACCACTAAAATTCTTCTTGTTTTGCTGGTTATCTTGATTGTGGTAGTTGGTGGTTATGTTGGTTATGTCAGTGCCCAGTACTACCGCCTTGATGATCAGTTAGTTCTTGATGTATCAAACAACAATGCCAACACCATTGATGTTAATAATGAATACATGATTGTGACTTATAATGTTGGTTTTGGGGCTTATGATCATGATTTTTCCTTTTTTATGGATTCGGGTCAGATGCTAAGTGGAGAAAAAGTTAGTGGTACTCAAGCAAAAGCCACCAATAAAGAAGTTGCGGAAGCAAATACCAATGGTTCAATTGCCCTTGTGAAAGCGATTAATCCTGATTTTTTGTTTTTACAAGAAGTTGACATTACCGCCAATCGAAGCCATTTTATTGACCAATATGCCCTATTTCGTCAAGAATTAGCAACATCCGCAACGACGATGGCTTTAAACTTTCATTCGGCTTACTTGTTTTATCCGCTAAATGATCCGATTGGAAAAACGGTTTCCGGAATAAGTACTTTTTCATCCTATCAAATCAGTGAATCCACGCGTTATCAACTTCCGATTGATAATTCGTTTCCAAATCGTTTTTTCGATCTTGATCGCTGCATTTTGGTTACCAAGATAAAAACAAATACAACTAAAGATTTAGTTTTAATCAATGTCCATTTATCAGCATACGATGAGGGAGGAATCATTCGGGCTTTACAATTAGAAGTTCTGAAAGATTTAATGATTGAAGAAAAAGATAATTTTGTTATTGTCGGAGGAGATTTTAATCATGATATCGCCGATAGCATGAACTTATTTCCGACCATGCAAGAAGTTCCCAATTGGGTTTTTGATTTTCCAAAAGAAGCTTTACCGGAAGGCTATACGATTGCTTCCGCAACCAATGTTGGAACCTGCCGAAGTACGGATATGGCTTATACAGAAGGCGTCAACTATTCAGTAGTCATTGATGGTTTCATTGTCAATAATTTAATTTCGGTAACATCGATTACGAATGTCGATAATGATTTCCTTTACAGTGACCATAATCCCGTCCAAATGGTTTTTGGTTTGGTTGGTTAATATGGTTGCAACTCTTATCAATGGTCTTGCCATTGTGGTTGGTGGCTTAATTGGTTGGCTTTTTCATAAGTTAATCAAACCCTCCATCTTTGATGCGGTTTTAAAAGTCGTCGGAATCGTTGTTTTAGTGATTGGACTAGCCGGAGTTTTAAAAGAAATGCTTGTTGTTGAAAATAATAGCATTAGTACCCAAAATGAGTTATTACTATTAATTAGTTTAGCAGTCGGTACTTTTTTAGGTGAGTTAATGAAAATTGATTTTCACTTAAACCAATTTGGAAATTACTTAGAAAAGAAAATAAACCGTGGTCAATTTTCGGAAGGCTTTATTTCCGCATCCTTAATTTTTTGCATTGGGGCCATGGCCATTGTCGGTAGTATTAATGCGGCTTTAAATGATCCTTCCATCATTTATCTAAAAGCGCTTATAGATGGGATTACGGCGATTGTATTAGCGTCAACTCTGGGATTTGGAGTCATGTTTTCAGCTCTTCCGGTATTGCTTTATCAAGGCTTGATTACCGGTTTGGGCTTGATTTTTGGTGATTTTTTACCTTTAAGTTTTATTTCTGTTTTTAGCATGGTTGGTTATGCTATTGTTACTTGCATTGGTTTAAATTTCTTTCGAACTGAAAAAATTAAACTTGCCAATATGCTGCCGAGTCTAGTTATTGTCATAGGATATTATTTATTAATGCAAATTTAAGGGAGTTATTATGAGAAGTGCCATCCTTTTGCTTCATGGCTTTTTGTCTAATCAAGGAGATTTTGATGAAATCAATCCTGATTTACAAAAACGATATGATTATATTGAACGATTTGTTTATCCTGGTCACCATGAAGGTGAACAATATGAAAACTTTAATGATGAAGAAACGATTTTTCTTTTAGAAAAATGTTTTGAGTCATTGCTAAATAATTTTACAAATGTTGATGTCATGGGATATTCAATGGGGGGAGCTTTAGGAGTATATTTAAGTCAAAAATATTATTTTCGAAAACTTATTTTATTAGCTCCTGCGAATAAATACTTTAATGTTTTGCTTCCTTATGCGAAATTAAAACATTATTTCAGTAATTTCATCTTTTTGGAGAAAGCTAATTTCGAAAAAAAAGAACAGGAGAAAAAAAGTTATCACATTATCCTTTCCAACACTTTTGAAGAAGATAAAGAAAGTCTTCGTTTCTTGTATGAGCGCTACTTACATTCTTACTTTTGGGGAGCTTTTAAAAACTTTCGCAATCTAATAAAAAAAGCCAACGCCGATATTGAGACCATCAACAATCCGTGTTTTATTGCTTGGGGTGAAGTAGATCAACTGGTTCCCAAAAAAAGTGTTACCTTTCTAGCCAGTAAATGCACTCATCCAAGTAGTGAATGGCGCATTTATCGTCATGTTTCGCATTTAATGCTTAAATCGGCTTTTAGTAGTCAATTAAAAAGTGATATTTTAGCTTTTCTAGATGCTTAGGAGGAAATTTTGAATAAAATATTACGGGAAAAAATAAAAGAATCTTTACAAGCCATTTTACCCGTTGCTGCCATAATTATGATTATTAGCATCAGTTTCGGGATTAAGTGGGATTTAATTGGCGGATTTTTAATCGGGGTCACATTGCTAATCGGGGGATTAATTCTTTTTAGCATTGGTTCATCATCATCAATGATGCCGATTGCAGAAGGAATCGGTCGTTTCATTACTAAAAAGAAAAGTTTGACTTTACTGATTGTCGTCGCTTTTATTATTGGCTTTCTTATTACCGCGGCCGAACCGGATTTATGGGTAGTTGCCGATCAATTCGTGGCCATCCCTTCAATCACGTTAATCATTGCCATTGCTTGCGGTGTGGGTATATTCTTAGTTATTTCTTTACTGAGAATCATCTTTCAAATTCGCTTATCAATTTTATTACTTATCAGTTATTTATTAGTCTTTGTTTTGGTGCTTTTTGTCCAAGAGTCATTTATACCGATCGCTTTTGATTTTGGGGGAGCATCAACGGGACCGATTACAGTTCCCTTCATTATGGCTTTAGGCCTTGGTGTTGCTCACGCTCGTGGGGATGCCAATGCGGAAGATGAGAGCTTTGGTTTAGTCGGTTTATGCTCGCTTGGTCCTATTTTTGCGGTCTTAATTTTGGGCTTACTTCATAACCCGGAATATCAAGGTGAAGAAGTAACAAATAACTTTTTAGGATATCTGACATCATTTTCGATTTCCATTGGTTTGGCATTATTGCCATTTTTATTTTTCTTTATCATCTTCCAAGTGTTTGCCATAAAAGCTTCAAAAAGAGAATTAATTAAAATTTTAATTGGTTTTGTCTTTACATTTATTGGCCTTGTTTTATTCTTAACGGGAGCCAATTATGGACTATTGGTTTTAGGAAGACAAATAGGTGAAGCCATTGTTTTTTCCAGCCATCCTTGGTTATTAATCCCGATTGGCATGGCCTTGGGTTTTGTGATTGTGGCGGCTGAACCCGCGGTGGGGGTTTTAACGAAACAAGTTGAAGAAATGACAAGCGGAGCTATTCCCAAACGGTTGCTTTTAATCACTTTATCGATTGGCATTGCTTTGGCCGTGGGACTGGCTTCGATAAGAATTTTAACCGGATGGCCGTTACTATATTTTTTAATACCAGGTTATTTGATTGCCATCCTATTAACCTTTAAGGTTCCGGACCGATTTACCGCGATTGCTTTTGATTCAGGTGGGGCCGCATCGGGTGCCATGACCGCATCATTTCTTGTTCCTTTAGGTTTGGGAGCATCCTTGGCCATTCCGGGCAGTAATCCTTTAACCGATGCTTTTGGTCTGGTGGCCTTAGTTGCGATGACGCCCCTTGTAACCATTCAAATTTTAGGTTTGATTTATCATAAAAAAGCTTCCATAGTCCGTGGGAAAGTGGAAAGCGAAGAAATTATAAATATTAGCGAGGAAAACAATGAAAGTATTAGTCACCATCATTGATCGCCCCCTTTGTGATCAAGTTATCAAAATTTATGAACAAAACGGTTTGGCTTACCAAGTTGAAGTCTTGGGAAAAGGAACAGCTAATAGTGAATTGCTCGACTATTTAAGCCTTGGGAAAAAAGAAAAAACGTTGGTTTTAGGTTTTGCTTTGCGAAATGAAGTTGATAATGCTTTTCCAGCCCTAAGAAAGCATTTGGAGTTTGATAAAAAGGGTGCGGGAGTAGCCTTCACAATCCCGATTACCAGTATCGGTAAAAATGCAATGAAATTATTGATGGGAGAACAAGATGTATAATTTTGAACTGATTTTAACAATATGCAATCATGGATTTGCTGAAGCCATTATGGAAACAGCAAAACAAAACGGGGCTCGAGGAGGTACTATTTTGCATGCTCGAGGAAGTGCCATGGGTGAAGTGAGCAAATTTTTTGGGATTTCCATTTTGCCGGAAAAAGATATATTAATGATTGTCACAAAGTCGGATACTAAAGCCGCCATTATGAAAGGGATTGTTGAAGCTCATGGAATCAAAACCCCTGCTCATGGTTTATGCTTATCCGTCCCGGTTGAAGATGCCATTGGCTTTAATTTTTAATTAAAGCCTTTTTAATGGTAAAATATTAAAAAATAAGTTATAATTAAACAAGTGTAGGTGAATTATGAAGAAGATTTTATTAGATTTTGTCAGAGGAATATTGATTGGCGTTGCCATTGTCATTCCTGGTTTTAGTGCGGGAGGAATGTCCGTCGTTTTAGATATTTATGAGCGGTTTATTAATGCCTTCAGTGATTTATTGCAAAAGCCTTTAAAAACATTGAAAGATATGTGGGCTTTATTTATCGGCATGGCCATTGGTGTGGTTGTATCAATTAAACTTATAGTATGGCTTCTTACATTTGCACCAATTCCGACGGCGCTCTTTTTTGTGGGCTTGGTTATTGGTTCACTCCCCAAAACTTACCAGCATACTCGCAAAAATAAACTTCGTCTTCAAGATATTCTGTTCTTTATCTTAGGAATTGCTTTAGTTGTTTCGCTACCTTTTATTCGCACGGCTTCCGTTACCAATTATCAATTTAATTTTTCGATGGCTTTAATTATTTTTGGTTTAACAATGTTAGCTTCGACCGCGAATGTTGTTCCTGGAGTAAGTGGTTCAATGATTTTGCTATCCCTTGGTTATTATGAAATAATTTGGGTCAATGTGGTTGGGACTTTTTTTGATGCCGTTTTAGCCTTTGATATTCCAATGATTTTCCAAACGATTGTTCCCGTCATCCCCTTTGGCTTAGGAGTCATAATTGGGATGGTTTTGTTTTCTAAGTTGATTGCTTGGTTGTTGAAAAAAACAACCCAAACTTTTTATTCCACCATTTTAGGTTTGTTATGTGCTTCTCCTTTTGCAATTCTTTTTAGCGTTTACCAAGAATATCAAGAAGCCTTTGTAAAATCGGGGATCGTTAGTTGGTTAATTGGACTTGTTTTAATGGGTTTGGGAGCATATACGGTTATTAAATTACAAAAGTATGAAAAAGAGGAAAAACGTGATTAAACCTTATCGTGTTACCACAAAAGCCTTTGCCCTTGATGAATTGGGGATGGGTTTAATAAAAGTTGGCAAAGAAATTTATCCGGTTTCCAATTTGCTTCCCAAAGAAGAAGGAATTGTGGAAATAAATGAAGAATTAGCTTACCAAAAAGCCCGATTGGTTAAAGTCACAAAACCGGTTTCTTTTCGACAAGATCCCGGCTGCGAGTTTTACCAAAAGTGTGGTGGTTGTCAACTTCTTCATATGACATATGATATGCAAGTCCAGTTTAAAAAAGATTACATTACCAATGCTTTTAAAGAACAAAAATTAGCAGTTAAAATTGATGAATTCATCGGTTGCAATTTAAAAGCAGGTTATCGAAATAAAATGCAGATTGGGTATCGTTACCGCGAAAACAAAGTCATTTATGGCTTTTATGAAGAGGAATCCCACCGCATAACAGCCATCAATAATTGTCTTGTTCAAACTCCCCTCCAAAACGCTATTGCTTCAAGCATTGGAAAACTAATGATGCAAATGAAGATTCCCGCTTATAATGAAGACAAACGAAGTGGTCTAATCCGCTTTGTCCTAATTAAGGAAGGTTTTCAAACCAAAGAAGTTTTGGTAGTTATTGTGACCCAATCGGAAATTTTTCCGGGACGAAATGAATTTGTGAAGAGATTAAGAATGCTATTTCCGGAAATTACTTCTATTGTTCAAAATATCAATTTTCGGCAAACGAGCGTCATCCTTGGAGATCAAGAACGGGTTTTGTTCGGTCCAGGTTTTATATGGGAAGAATTATTAGGAATGCGTTTTAAAATTTCTTCAAAAACCTTTTTCCAAATAAACCCTGAGCAAGCCAGAAATTTATTACAAAAAGTCATTGATTTTGGGGATTTTAGAAAAAGTGATTTAGTTTTGGATGCTTATTGTGGAGTAGGAACCATCGGGATGGTGGTTGCGCCTTTGGTTAAACAAGTAATTGGGGTTGAATCCAACAAGCAATCGATTATTAATGCCATTGAAAACCTCAAAGAAAATCATTTAAATAATGTTCAATTCATTCATGAAGATGCCACGGAATTCATTGAAAAGTATACTTCTTCAAAAAACAAAATTGATGTTTTAATTATGGATCCTCCAAGAAGTGGTTCAACCGAAAGATTTTTAAAAGCCGTTTTGGGTTTACAACCACGGAAGATTATTTATGTTTCTTGTGAAGCCCAAACGTTAGCAAGGGATTTGAAAATCATCAATCCTTTTTATGATGTTACGAAAGTTGCGGCAGTGGATATGTTTGTCGGGACCTATCATGTAGAAACGATTGCTTGCCTAACCCCCCGCCCTTAAAAACTAAACAAAAGCTGAAGCAAAAGATAAAAGACTAAAAGTGTAAATGATGATTTTACTTATTGGTAGAGGTTTTTTGTCTTTTTATTTTAAGTCATTAATAGGGATCTACTTTTTTGCAAAAACCTTATTGTCATTTTTTATTGATGACTTTTGTTTATAACACTTCCATTTCTTGCAACGGAAAATATTATGTTGCAATTATAATGCAACGATATACCAATTGTTGCAATTCGAATGCAACGATGATAAAATATATATGAAAAGGGAATAAATAGGGATAGAGAAAACAAAAAGTTAGAATATAAAGAAGGAAATAGTAAGACATATTTAAAAACCATCAGCGCATATGCTAATTACCATGATGGAATGATAATTTTTGGTATAACCGATGAGCAAAAAATAATCGGAATAAGCAATCCAATTGATTTTTGTTTAAATATTGAAAATCAAATAAATGATTCAATAAAACCGCGTCCTGATTACTCATTAAAAGTAAACGTTGATAAAACGATTTCTTTATTTGTAAAAAGAGGCAATTCAACTCCTTACCGATATAATGGTAAAGCATATAAAAGAAATGATACATCAACTATAGAGGTTGACGAAATAGAAGAAAAAAGACTTATAATGTTAGGACTTAATATTTCCTTTGAAGAAATTCCAATAGAAGATAAGGAATTAAGCTTTTCTTTTTTAGAAAAGGCATTTATTACGAAATTAGAATTATCATCTTTTAATTTAGATGTGTTAAAAAGTTTGAATTTGTTTGATGCCAAGAATGGTTTCAATAACGCAGCCAAACTTCTTTCAGACAGTAACGATTTTCCTGGTATAGATATTGCGGTTTTTGGCAATAGTTTTAATATTTTTAAGAAAAGAATAATCTTATCCGGCGCATCTATTTTAAAACAATACTATGATTCTTTAGAAATATATAAAAGTGAATATATTGTTGAAAAGATAGAAAATGGCTTTAGAAAAAAATATGAGTTGGTCCCATTTGATGCTTTTAGAGAAACCATAGCAAATGCAATAGTACATCGAGTATGGGACATTAATGCAAATACAAAAGTAGAAATGCATTTAGATAAAATTATTATCTCATCTCCAGGTGGATTGGTTGCCGACATGACAAAAGAGGATTATATTAATGGATATTATTCATATTTACGAAATCCAATCATTGCTAATGTATTTAGAAGACTAGAAATAATAGAAGCTTTTGCCACTGGAATAAAAAGAATAAATGGTTCATACAAAGACGCGTTTGTAAAACCAATATATAATGTAACCAATAGCGCCATTTCTGTTACTTTGCCTATTATTGACAAAAATAATCTTAACGAAAATGAAAAAAGGGTTTTAATTTCTTTAGAACAAAATCGCATGTATAGTAGAAATGAAATAGAAAAAATTACCGGGTTTTCCAAAGATACATT
>JBFXGS010000048.1:0-10212 GCA_050177775.1 Bacilli bacterium
AAAGTCTATGACCGCGCTATCGCCATTGAAATGAATGAGAAAGCCGATTATATTGATGCTCCGCAAACCGAAGCCATTGTCATGAGTTATGAATATTTAGATAGTTTATTTAAAGTTGCTGAAACGGAAAACGCGATGTCACCGAAAATGTTGGATAGTTTATCCAAACTTGATGACTTCATTGCGGCCAAATTTAAAATTACCTTTGGTAATCGTATTTTGAAACAAATTAAACAATTTGTTCCCGTTTATGTAGCTTGTGGAGGAACCGAAATTGAAGGTCTTGATTTCATGGTTGCTCGTAAAATTATCCGCAAATTTGAGTCTTTAAACCTTCCATTCTTACAAAATGAATTAGATCAATTGCTTCAATTAATTGAAAAACTATTTGGTAAGAACACTTTTGGAGATACAATCAAATTCATCAACGAATTGAAGAAAAACTTCTAAACATGGGTTGTAAACAATGAGAAAAACCGATGAATTAGATAAGTTTTATGCGGAAATAATCGCTTCGATAAAAGACCTTGAAACAAGTGCCCAATTTCCCAAGTTTTTTTACAATCTTCTCCTTGCCGGTGAAAATTCCATTTACCAAAAAGTTATTACCGAAACAAAGCATTTTGATGGAGAATGGATTCAAACTTTGGAATCCTATTTTCCAAGTTTAGATCGCATCATCAAAAATCCGAAATCAGCTTTAAAGTACGAAGAAGAATTAACGGCCATTGAAAGAGCTAAAAAAACAACGGGAGCTTCCATCCGCCATTTAGCTTCTCATACTCAATATATAAAAGAGATTCGAGAAGGTGACATGGTCATTCCCAAAAAGATTATGACGGTTAACGCTGAGCAAGATTATGAAGTTTATGAAAATCGATTTATCATGACTTTGATAAATCGTTTATCGTCTTTTGTTCAAAATCGTTATGAAGTCATCAAATCAAATTATGAATCCTTTCAAAAGAATCATGTCAATTTTAAATCCAGTTTTGGCATCAATGAATCATTTGTTGATTTAGATATCGACTTAACCATTAAACGCAATCTTGATGATGATAAGATTAACCAACACAATCTTGATTTGTTAAAACGTGCCGAACATCTTAATAATTTAGTTAGTGGTTTTCGTAATTCGCCCTTTATGAAGTTACTTGAAAATGGAAAAAAAGTCATTCCGCCGATTATGAAAACAAACGTCATTTTAAAAAATCCTGATTTCCGAAATGCTTACACGTTATGGCTCTTTTTGGATCGATATACTATTTTAGGATTTGACAATGAAGTTGCGGAAAAGAATTTACCGGTTGAGAAAAAATACTTAAAGAACATATATCGCTTGGCCCTAATGACTTATTCAACGATTGTATTTAACCAACGTGAGCGTTCAGAAGATTATCGAAAACTTGAACTTGTTACTTATCGTAAAAAAGGGACCAAAATTGCGAAAACCAATGTTGAAGATGTCGTTACAAATCCTGATGCCATCAAGATGGAAGACAATGCCATCAATGAATATTACCTTAATCAAAATAAAAAAGTCTTTAAGAAACGCTTAGAAGAGATTCTTGGGGAAAACGTTAATTATGAAACAGCGTTAAGACGAACATTAAATCAAACGATTGATATTACTAATTCTTTGTACCAAGCTGTTTTTGAACTGGAAGAAGAAGAAGATATCTTTAAAATGTTAATCAAAGATGTTGATTTGGATGATAAGTTGCTTCAAGCCAAAAACAAAGCTCGGATTGCCAGAATTATTCGTGAAACCAAAGAAGTCGATTACAATCGCGCCATTCGTTTAGAAAAGAAGCTGATGGGCGAAATCGATGGGTTAAATGGTAAACTGATTGTCCGTGAAAAACAATTGATGAAGGAAGAAATAAAAGCCGAAAAAATGGTTTTAATGAAACAAGAACGTGAGCGAGCCCGAAATAATATCAAAGCTTTGGAAGCGGAATTAAAAACCGTTGTTGCCAATAAAGATGCTTTATTGAAACATCAAAAAGAAATAAATCAAAAACTTAAAGATAAAGAAAAAGAAATTGCGAAAACTAAGCAAGAATTATTACGTAAAGAGAAGCAAAAAGCCCTTGAATACCGTAATATGGAATTAGCAAAGCTTCGTGAACGAGAAAAGAAAGCGGCTGAAAGAGCAGCTCTTCGTGAACAAAAGCTTAAAGAAAAACAAAAAGCAATGCTCAAAGCCCAAGAAGCTTTACTTGAAGCGAGAGCTAAAAAGAAATTTGAGATGGAATTAGCCAAAATTAAGGCCAAAGAACAAGCCTTGATTGAAAAGGAAAAAGCCAAATCAAGCAAAAATACGAAGGGGCAAACTTATCAAGATCTTTAGAAAGTGGGTGAGTTTATGGGCAATTTCATAAATGGTCAACCCAAACGAATGATTTCAGTTTCGCTTGGAGCCTTTATTATTGCTTTGTTTTCCTTCATTTCGATTGGTTTTGCTTGGATTTCCCTTTCTAATACTTCTTCCGGTTCGCTCGTAGCTACGGTGGGGAATGTCGATGCCGAATACTCTTTTTATGTCTATTTAGATAGTACTCGTGATGGAAATCCTGCACCAACCATCGCCGATGAATGCTTATCCAGCAGTGATGATGGTTGCTATTGGTTAATTGAGAATACCGATAATCCTCTGACCGAAGAAGTGTTTGCTTTTGGATCAAGTGATAAAGTATTCCCAAATGATCGCTTTTCCTTTGCCATGAAAGTAAAGAATATTGGTGATTTTGATTCTAATCTTCATCTTGATTTCTTAAACTTAGTATCGCAAGGCTATGATATTATTGATAATAAAATCCAAGTTGCTTTTTATTACGAAGTAACCAAAATTACTTATTTGATTTCCGGTATCGAAACGGCTGATGTAAAAAGTAATGTTGGGATTACTTTATATGAACAACATTTCACAAAAGATAATGATGACCGCTACCATTTAGTGGAAAACATTCCGCTAAGTTGTACCGACCTTAACACGCAAGAAGCCATCATTTATTTTGATTTATACTTTGATCCCCTAGTAAGTGGTTATACCTTATTGGGTGAACCGACGAATAATAGTAATGCTTTTGAAAATCAATTATTCACAATTTCTCAAATTGCGATTATTCTCAAAAAGCAATAATCACAAAAGTTTAACCAAGTCAGCTTGCGATTATTGCAGTTGACTTTTTTGTTTGAGGGACATATGGTAAAAAAGATAATTACATATATCATTACAACCATTTCCATTTTGCTTTTTGTTTTAGCAATTATCATTTTGATTGCCGGTAGCATTCTCCAAAAAGAACAAAAAATCCTTCGGGTTTTTGGTTATTCTTATTCGGTTGTCGCCACTGATTCCATGGAACCAACCATTATGATTGGTGATATCATTATTGCGAAAGATGTTCCCTATGAAGACGTCAATGAAGAAGACATTATTGTCTTTTATTCTGAGCAATACCAAAGGTTTTTTGTTCATCGGGTCAAAGTAATTAATGATGACAATGAATTTGTGACAAAAGGTGATAACCCCCAAGCACCGATTGATGATGAAACCGTTACAAGAGCCAACTATTTTGGGGTTGTTATTCATTATGGTTCCTTTTTGTTTTTGGGAGATTTGGTTTTAAAATATCGAAATGTGATTTTCGGGTTAATGCTGCTTGTCTTTGTAATCATCATAATTCAAGAAACCATTGTCATTATCAAACATCTCAATGCGAAAAACGAACAAACCATCAAAGCGCAATATGAACAAGAAAAAGAAAAATTACTTGCCATTGAAGAACAAAAAATTCGTGATGAATTATCAAAAGCTAAGCAAAATGATCATCATGACTAAATTGTTTCTCAAATAAAGAGGTTTTTATGAATCAATATTTAATGGAAGTTATCAAATTTATAAATTGGCTTTCTTTTCCGATTGTCATTTTTAAGATTAAAGATGCCGATGACCCGGATTTTATTATATCTTATGCCAATGTCGCTTTTAAAAAAGGTCTTTCCAAAAGCAAAATGGAAATAATCGGTCAAAGTTTAAAAACGATTGTTCCTGATTACCAAAGTCCCAATTTTGATAAAATATTGAATGTTGCCCTCTCAAAAGTATCCCAAAGTTTGTATATTTTTCGTGATGAGCACTATTATAAAATCTTTATCTACCATATGGAAAATGAAGATGTGTTAATGATGATTGAAGATTTAACGGATTTGTTTTTAGCCCAAAGAGAAATAAAAGCTAACTCGGAATTATATCGTCAAGCCATTGAAACGGCCAATGATATTATCTTTGATTATTATCCACAGTATCAACAAGTTAATTTCACAAAATTTGCAAAAGAATTTTCTAATTTTACGAAACAAACAGCCAAGTTTCCAAGTAGCTTAGTTGACAATCACTTCATTCATGCTGATGATGAAAAAGACTTTTTAGATTTGTTTTCACCATCTAATCAAGAAAGAGAAAGTCAAACAGCAACAATTCGCATTCTAGCTAACAATCAGCAATATTATTGGTGTAAATTCACTTTGCATTATCATCAAGATAACTTAACGAATGCGAAAATCATCGGCACGATTACCAACATTAATGACTTCATAGAAGAACAAACAAAACTGAAGATAGCGGCTGAATCCGATTATTTGACGGGAATCTATAATAAGCGAACTTTTGAAACGCTAGTTAGTGAATACTTATCAAAAGAAGATCATCAAAAACAACACGCATTATTTTTATTTGATGTAGATAATTTTAAAGAAGTAAATGATTGTTTTGGGCATATTTTAGGTGATGAACTACTGTCGGAATTAACAAAAAAGATTGTGGAAGTATTTAGGAAAGATGATATAATCGGCCGAGTAGGTGGCGATGAATTCATGGTGTTCATGAAAAATGTTCAAGGTCAGAATGATGTAAATGCCAAAGCGGAAAAGATTTCCTCAATCATTAAAAATAGTTTTTTACATCCGGAATTAGATATTCATATCACTATCAGCATTGGGATCGCTTTGTATCCAAATTCAGGAACGGATTTTAAAACCCTTTATCAAAATGCCGATAATGCCCTATATGATTCAAAAGCCATGGGAAAAGATAAATATCATATCTTTGACCCGGAAAATGATCACTATTGTTTTTTTGATCATCAAAAAGATTATGAAGCCTTGGTTTCCCGTAAAAAATTTGCTTATAATGTTGCCAATCAGGTTCTTCGACAATTAAGTCAAGAACCAAACCAAGCGATTGAAAACATTCTTAGTATTGTGATTTCCAATTTTGATTTTCATCGTGCCAGTATTTATGTTTGTGACGAACAAGAGAAGACCTTCACCCGTCAAATTTTAAAAATGGTTGGAGGATTAAATAATACTGGTAAAGCTATCATATCTTTGCACGAATGGGGAATAATTTTGGAAGAGCTATTTGAAAAGAAGAGCATTTACTATCCTGATATTTCCCAGTCGAATATTTTAGCTCAAATTATCATGGAGATAAGACAAACTAAATCGGTTTTCATGTATAGCTTTTGTAAAAGTAACGACCAAAAAGCTTTCATTTTATTGGAAAATGTCATGGGAAAAACCCAACTGCCAGCGGAAAAAGTTGATGAAATTATTTCCGTTATGCAAGTAATCACGCTATTAATGGATAAATAGATTTTTTCTTTTAAAATTTATAAATAATAATAAACATTATTTGACAACGACTCGATTCTATGATAGAATAAACTATAAATAAAAAGGCAAAGCTAGTGAAAATTAGCGACGCAAAGCTATAGGGCCTCGTAAAAGTGGTAGCCAGTTGCATTTTAAGAATGTAATTGGCTTTTTTTGTTTTCTAGGAAGGTTAATATGAAAAAAATCACTAATTCCATCTTAATAGTGACGCCATTGTTGCTTGTCTTTCTTTTGTCGGCAACCATTGTTTTCGCATGGTTTGTTTTCATGAAAACAAAGCCTTTAGCTTCATTTGAAAGTGGACAAATAGTCGTCAATGTCGAGATCAATGACGATTCGATAACGGAAACGATTAATATTAGTGATTTAGCTTTTATGGATTTTGGAAGTGACATTATAAGCGATGATGATGCCGTCTTAAATAAAATGGCATCCGTTCATTTGATAAAAATAAACAATTCTGCCACATCAAGTGATGTAAAAAATGTCATCTCCTTTAGTAATGTCTCGGAGGGAATCTTTTATCTTCTTTACTTGGAAGGAACAAACTTAAGCCCTGAATTTATTGGTTTAGATGTGGATTGGCATAATTTGATTTTCACAACCATCGGCAGTGAAACGCTTGCGAGTGCCCAAAGAACGTTGCTGACCAATTATAATAACAACATCATAACAAGCATCGCTTCCTTACAACTAGAACCGGGAGAGTGGATAAATCTCCAAATTGCGGTTTGGGGAGATTATGATATGCTGATTGATCAAACCAATTATTTGACGAACTCCTATTCAATGGACATTGCTGTTGCCACAACCCAATGGGAAGGAGCCATATAATGATGAAAAAAAGTTTTCGTAATTTATTTATTGCTCTCTTCACCATTTTTACAATTATTTTTATTAGTATTTCGCTAACTTATTCTTGGTTTATCAAAACAAATGAATCGACTTTTATCATCGATACTGGGGAATTTTCATCATCGTTGGCCGTAGCTTTCAATGGAAGCGTCATAAGTTCCGGAAGTCCTTACTATGATGCGCAAAAAAAAGTTGTCATCGTTGATGCCGGCAACGCGTTAAGTACCAACCATATTGGAAAGTTAACGGTCTCATTAACCATAACTCCTGAAGTAACCGCTAGGTTTCGAATTAAGATTCAAGATGAATGGCGATTAAAACGAACTTACATTGCCTTAGGAACAACTATTGAGGAAGCCATTTCTCATGAAAACGGTGAATTAATTCCTGGGAATGCGCTTTTTCCTTTCACAATTGCCAATATTGCCAACTACACCTATGATTCACAAAGTGGTTATTTTTATTACAATTTGCTTTTAGAAAAAGGGCAAGTTTATAACATCAGTTTTATAACAAGCGGTTTATCGCATCCGGTCGTTTCCAACTCCGTTTTCAATGAAGAATGCATTGTCTATTTAGACTTTATTGTCGATATTGTTCAAGCAAATCGCTTTTCTGAAGTATGGGGAATCAGTCCTGATTATTTTGGATAAAAAAAGAAAGGTAATCTCATGAAGAAAACCATTTTTCAAAAGTTAATAATGTTAATAATGGTAACGTTCATTTTGGTGCTGATTGTGAAATTTCCAATCAATCAAGAGAACAAAGCATCGGGTTATGATTACACCCTATCCAATTATTGGGATGGAAGTGATATGCCAATTGATGCTTTAAGTACAACCACCATTAATAGTTTATACGTTCCTTTTAGCACCATCAGCAGTAATCCCGCTGCCATTAACCCGGCCAAACGCTATGTAATTGAGACAGCCATGGACTTATATAATTTTTCTATGGCAGCCAAAGGGGCGAACCGCACTTCTTACTTAAGTTTGTACTATGTCTTAGGAAATGACATCAATTTCGATGATGCTTCCACCCTCGGTTATTTAATGTATCCCATCGGTTACGCCACAGCGTATCCTTTCTTAGGCACTTTTGATGGTCAGGGCTTTACCATTTCCAATCTTTTGTTTGAACCGGTTTCGACGGAAACCGAATACTCCGATGTTTACCAAAATGATTTAATTTACTATTCACTGTTTTCACGAATTGGTTCAACAGGAACGGTTAAAAACTTAGGCCTTGTTAATGTGACCATGATTCAACCCATTAACTGGGGAATCATGAATTATGCTTCGCCGTTAGCCGGGTTAAACCAAGGCTTAGTTGATCATGTTTTTGTGATTGACAACCGCACCGATGCTGGTTTAAGCGTTGATGGCGAATTCCAATTATCAGGAATGGTCTCCGTCAATCAGGGTGTCTTTAGCAATTCGTTTCTTTCCACAAGATTTGTGAAATCAGAAGCGGTCATTAATAACATTGTTGTCAATACCGTTGTCAATTCCAACACGGGAACTTTGAATAATGTCTATTATGATGATACGGTTCTTATTCCGACTCCTATTTCCGGAGATTTAGGCCTTCCTTTAACAACTCCTGATTTCCAAAATGATCTTTATTTTGGAAGCGGTTGGTACTTAAACAATTATTATTCCGAAACAAATCCTCAAGCTTTACTAAATAATACCTATCCCATCTTGAAGAAAATTGATTACGATGAATTAGGACAGTTTTTAATTAGTGATGCTTTAGAATTATTATATATGCGAACTTTACTGGCGACATCCAGTTATTTCCGCAATAAAACCTATTTATTGACTCAAGATATCGATATGAATCAAGTATCCTATGGGGCTTATCGAACTCCAAGTGTTGATTTTTCGGGAACTTTTACAAGTAAACCAATTACCAGTCCCGAAACAACAACGCTTTATTCTCATGATTCTTCTAAGGGCGCGGTTGGCTATTACTCAATTATATCTTTAAGCATTATCATGGGACGCGTTATCGGTACTTATACAAGTTACGGATTGTTTGGAGTAGCTTCTGGGACCATTAGTAATTTTAATATGGTTAATGCTTCCATTATTACAGAAGATTCGGAACTTCATATTGCGAAAATAAGAAATAATATTGGTTTGGTAACGGGGTATTTAAGCAACGGTACGATCCATAATGTCCATGTTTTTGGAAATATTTCTTTACCAGACAACAAACAAGTGGGAAAAATGTATGTCGGTGGTCTTGTTGGTTATGGACAAGGAACCATTACCGGTTCATCAGCTTCCGGAACATTGAATGGAGGAATTCACCCCTATACAGACAATAGCAATCAAAGTGCTTTAGGCGGTTTAATTGGTTATTCGGTTAAAATCTCTTTATCGCAATCGATTAATGCCATGAATATAACCGGTTTGTCTTATTCAGCTTCTAACACTTCCACACTTTATTTGGGTGGTTTAATTGGCTATGGCATCACGGATGGATTTTCGGAATCCATTAATCGTGGTAATATTTTATCAAATCACCAAGATGGTTATATTTATAAGATTTACCAAGGTGGAGCCATTGGACTTCATACTCAGGAATTACTTTCGGTATCAAGAATAAACAATGAAGGCACCATCACGATCCTCACCAAAGCGGCTTTAATTGCGAAAGTGGCGGGTTATGGGAATATCATTGGGGCCAACAATTTTGTTTTTTATGGTCTGGCCAATCTTGGCATCGTCGGAAATAGTTTTGTAAACGGCACCAATACTTTAACAGCCGCAGTATTAGAAACGGTTAAACTTGAAATGGCCGGAGTGGTTATTACGGAAGGTACGAATGCATATTTCCAAGGATTATATAACAAAGCTAATTTTACGGTTGATTTAAGTGTTTGCAATAACTTTGCGGCAGTCATTTTATCCAATAACAACTATACACTTGTGGAAAGCGTGCCGGTTTACGATAATGTCAGTTCAACCTATGGTTCAAGTTTAACCATCGTTCAATCATATAATGAAGGAAACATTAACGCTCTTACGACCGGTGAAGTAACATCCTATCAAATCAAACTATCGGGAAATTCACTTGGTAAAAACAATCATTATGATGAACTTCGTAATGAAGGCAATATCACGGTTCACTTTAGCCATCAAACCACAAAATTAATGAAGGATGCCCCGAATGCCGATGGCGTTACCACCCCCTATAAAAATTTAAAAGTTATGGGTTTATTAGAAGAAGTCAGCCAAGATAAATTAGCCACTAATTTATACAATGGTGGGAAAATATCCATTACCATGAATGCTGGCTTAAAAGTAAAATTTAATCTTTACATTTCCGGTATTGCATATAAAAACGCCAATACTAATTTGTACGCAACCAATAACCTGGATTACACTTCAATTGATATCGATCCTTCCGTCCAAGGTAGTATCCATAATGCCTTAAATGATGGTGAAATATATGCTGTCGGTGAATTCTATGGTCAATCCCGTGTTTCGGGGATTGTCTCTATTAATGCTTCGATGCTTTCATCAACCTTTAATACCGGTAATATTTATAATGAAAATGCCATCAAAACCAAAACTTTTTATGCCGATAATGATAATTATTCGGCTGGAGAATTTGAAGTTGAGACGGCGGGGATTACCTTTTTAATGAATGGACAATATGCCC
>JBFXGS010000049.1:0-10025 GCA_050177775.1 Bacilli bacterium
TGGCCAGCAATAATATCATGGACAACAACCGTATTTGCACCAATTTTAACATTATCGCCAATGGTGATATTGCCTAAAATTTTAGCTCCGGCACCAACCATGACATTGTTTCCCAAAGTTGGATGTCTTTTTTTATGTTCTTTACCGGTCCCACCTAAAGTAACCCCTTGGTAAATTAAGCAATCATCGCCAATGATGGCGGTTTCACCAATGACGACACCCAATCCATGATCAATAAACAATCTTTTTCCTATTTTTGCATTAGGGTGGATTTCAATTCCATAAATATTTCTGACAAGATAGGATATTAATTCTCCAACCATTTTAAATTTAATTTTGTACATAAAATGAGCGATTCGATGCCAGAATAAAGCTTTAACACCCGGATAAAATAACAATATCTGCAAATAATGACGAGCAGAAGGATCGTGGTTTTTAATTGATTTTAAATATTTGAACATTTTTTACCTCTAATAATTACAAAATTATACCATAAAAGGCAAAAATGTATGTCAAAAATACTTTTTTATTTTGCGAGTAAATATTGCAACTCGGGGTGTTTTTCAAAAGCCGAAACAACATAGGAGCATAAAGGAATGATCTTCCATCCTCCTTCTTTTGCCATGTTTACAATGAATAAGAATAATTCATTTGCGATATTCTGCCCGCGAAGTGCAGAAACGACAAAAGTATGATCAATTACAATCACACTTTTAGTTTTAAAGTAATAAGTCATGTAAGCTTGAGGATTAGTTTCGTCATCCCCAATAAAGATTTTAAAATTTCCTTTTTTAATTTCCATCATCAATGGTATTTTTCCTTAAAATAATTTGATAAATTTTCAAGTGATTTCAAAAGCACTTCATCTTCATCAATTTTCATATCGGAAAAAATGGCTTCAATCATTTCGTTATGAAATTCATCATGAATTTTTAGAACCTCAAAAGCAGGCTCAGCTAACTCAATGATTACTTTGCGGCGGTCATTTTCTTGCTGTCCACGACGAACAAATTTTTTTCTTACTAATCGATCAATCGATGCCGTCAGCGTTCCCATGGTTATTCTTAAATGTTTTGCAACAGCGGACATAGTTGGAAAGGGAGTATTGCGGACGGTTTCAAGAATATGGACTTCTTTCATGGATAATTTAACGCCACGACTTTCTAAAACATCCTCTTCGATACTAAGGATGTTGTTAAAGACATCAACCAACAGCTCATTGATTAATGCTTTTGACTTGCTCATAAAAATACCCCTCTATTTGTTTATTATATATCCGATGCCAAAAGCTCCAGGACCTGTATGAGCTCCCACCACCGGAGTAAGCGGATGCAAACCAACTTTTTTTATTTGAGGATAATGTTCCATTATTTCATTAGCGACACTATTTGCCAAATCGATATTATTAGTATAAATGATAAATGGTTCAAAATCAAGGTTTTTTGTTTCCTTATAAAATTGTTCTTTGACATGATGAATTGCCTTCACAGAAGTTCTAATCTTTTTGATTGGAACGATTTTTCCTTCTTTAGTGATAACCAATAAAGGCTTTAATTTTAGTAATGAACCCATAAACCCTTTGGCAGCGCTTAATCGTCCATTCTTTACAAGATATTTGAGCGTATCGACAGCAAAATAAACACGATTATTGTTACGAATGAAATTTAAAGTATCTAAGATTTCAGCAACTGAATTTCCTTTTTCGGCCATTTCAGCAGCAACTAAAGCCATTTTGGCTTCGGCATAAGTTGCGGTTAAGGAATCAAAAATATGGACTCGAAGATGATCAACCATCTTTCCTGCTAAAACCGCATTTTGGAAAGTACCACTTAAATGAGAAGATATGGTAATGACAATAGCATCCGTGAACCCTTCTACTTCTAACTTTTGGAAAACTTCCAACATTCTTCCTGTTGCCGTTTGCGAAGTAGACACATTAGTATCTGGTTGATTTATTAAACGTTCATAAAAAGCTCCCGCTTCAATATCAACAAAGTCTTCAAATTCTTCCCCATTTACGTACAATAAAGAACGAAATACATCAATTTTATAGGGGTGTTTTATATAATCAATTCCCGAATTTCCACAAACAATAATCGCAATTTTTTCTGCCATTTTCTTTTCTCCTTTTTGTTTGACTATCAAATTATTTGACTTGCTAAATATTATCACAAATGTTTTTTATTTGCAAGTTTTTTTCGCTTTTTTTATTGAAAGTGGATATTTCTTAATCTTAAAGCATTCGTTACAACCGACACAGAAGAAAAAGCCATCGCTAAAGCGGCAATCATTGGGTTCAATAAAATATCTAGACCAAAAGCATAAAGGATCCCAGCGGCAATCGGGATTCCCGCCGTATTATATGCAAAAGCCCAAAACAAGTTTTCTTTTATGTTTTTTATCGTTTTTCTACTTAAGAAAATGGCTTTGCTGACATCGTTTAAGTTTCCTTTAATTAAGACGATATCCGCAGATTCAATGGCAATGTCCGAACCTTGACCAATGGCAATTCCCACATCAGCCGTTGTTAAGGCCAGGGCATCATTGATACCATCCCCGACCATGGCCACGACGCCTTTTTCATTTTGAATTTTTTTAATCTCTTCGGCTTTCTTTTCAGGGGATAATTCTGCCCGAATTTCTTTAATCCCCACTTGTTTTGCAATCGCCTCAGCGGTTATGGTGTTATCACCTGTTAGCATAATTGTCTTGATACCCAATTTATGCAATTTTTGAATTGCTTCAAAACTATCATTCTTTATCGTATCATTAACACCAATGATACCAATGACTGTGCTGTTTTTCGCAACAAACATCGATGTTTTACCATTTGATGAATTTTCAATAAAATAATTATCAAAATATGAAAAATTGTCTAAATTTTGCACTAATTGTGAATTTCCAACCAAAATGGTATTATTTTCAAAAGTGGTTTTTATCCCTTGGCCGGGAATTGCCAAGAAACTATCTAAAGGAATAAAAGGCAAATTACGGCTTTGTGCATGGGAAATAATGGCTAAGGCTAAAGGATGCTCTGAGCCCCTTTCCGCCGAAGCGGCAAGTTGCAAAATCGAATCATATGTTTCTAGTTCTGCAACATCAATGGAAGTCACAGTCGGTCTTCCTTGAGTAATAGTCCCCGTTTTATCAAACATTACGTGTGATACTTTGTGGGTAATTTCCAGGGCTTCGCCACCTTTTATGAGAATTCCCATTTCCGCGCCTTTTCCCGTCCCAACCATTATCGCGGTTGGCGTTGCCAAACCTAAAGCGCAAGGACAGGCAATAACCAATACGGAAATTAAAATGGTTAATGAAAAAGAAAAATCTTTTGTGAAAATCAACCATAGGGTAAAACTTAATAGGGAAATTCCCATAACAATGGGAACGAAAACACCGGAGATGGAATCGGCTAATTTAGCAATCGGTGCTTTGGAACCTTGTGCTTCTTCCACAAGTTTTATTATCTGTGACAGAACCGTATCTTGGCCAATCTTAAGGGCTTTCATTTTTATTAAACCATTTTTATTGATTGTCCCACCGATTAAATTAGATCCCATTGTTTTGTCAACGGGTAAGCTTTCACCAGTTAACATGGATTCATCAACTGCTGATTCTCCTTCAACAACGATTCCGTCAACAGGAATCTTAAATCCAGGCTTTAAAATCAAGATATCATTCACTTTAACTTCTTCAATTGAAATGGTTTCTTCACCTTTTTCCGTCCAAATTAAAGCGGTTTTAGGGGTTAAATTGATTAGTTTTTTGATGGCGTCCGAGGTTTTTCCTTTTGATTTTGCTTCTAAATATTTGCCCAGCATCACTAAAGTAATAATTACTCCCGCCGATTCAAAGTAAAGGTTATGAACAAAATGAACATCACCTAAAAAAATGCGCATCAAAGCATAAACTCCATATAAGAAGGCCGCTGAAGTTCCTAAAGCTATTAATGAATCCATATTTGGTTTAAAAAGAACTAGTTTTTTAAAACCACTAGTATAAAATTGGTACCCCGCTCCAATAATTGGTAATACCAAAATCAATTGAATTAAAGCATAACGCTTGGGAAATTCTTCCATGCTAAGTGAATTAGGAATTGGTAGCTTTAACATCGGACCCATGGCAATATATAATAATAAACTTGCAAAAACCGCAGCAATTATTAATTTTACCAACATCGTTTTTGTTTTTTGGGATTGTAAATCAAATGTATTGGGGGTTTTTAAAATGTCTGTTACTTTATAACCTGCTTTTAGGATTTCTTTTTTTACAGTTGCCATTTTAAAAGTTTGAGCGTCATAACTGATTGTTGCCTTTTCTGTGACCAAATTGACTGATGCTTTTTTTACACCGGGTATCTTTTTTAGGGTTTTTTCGACTGCGATTGCACAAGCTGAACAAGTCATGCCTTCTATTTGCAAAGTCAAATCCGAATATTCTTTGAAATTTTCAAGTTTGTAACCTAATTTGCTTACTTGATTTTTTATTTTTTCCTGATTAATTATTGTATCATCATAATCCACCAATAAAGTATCTTGGGTAATATTGATTGAAGCTTTATTAATTCCTGATGTTTTATTTAAATCTTTTTCAATTGTTTGAGCACATGCGGCACAAGTCATGCCTTCAACTAGATATTGTTCTTTTTTCATATATTTCCTTAATTATAAATGTTTGTACTTAAATATTTGTTACCTCCATCGGGGGCAATCACTAAAACTTTACATAATGGGTTCTCTTTCAAAATAGATTGACCAACAAGGAAGGCAGCGGCCGAAGATATTCCTAAAAATAATCCATTTTGAGCTAAACGTTTGGCTTCTTTTCTGGTTGATATCGTATCAATTGTTCTGACTTCATCAATAAGCTCTAAATCAAGTATGTCAGGAATAAAACCCGCGCCAATTCCTTGAATCCCGTGAGGGCCACTAATATTTTTGGTAATAAGCGGCGATTCTTCTGGTTCGACTCCGATTACTTTTAGATTAGGAAAATGAGTTTTTAAGACTTTGGCAGTCCCCGTGATCGTCCCGCCCGTCCCAATTCCACAGACTAAAAAATCTAAATCCGTAAAATCATTCATTATTTCAATGGCTGTCGATTGCTCATGACTTAAGACATTGTCAGAGTTAGCAAATTGACTGGGCATTAAATACCCTTTTTCATCTACTAATCGCTTTGCTTCAGCAATCGCCCCTTTCATCCCCTTACTGCCTTCGGTAAGAATTAATTCAGCTCCATAGGCCATCATTAATTGGCGTCTTTCCAAAGTCATTGTGTCCGGCATGACGAGAATGACTTTGTATTTTTTGGCGGCCCCAATCATTGCTAAACTAATGCCTGTGTTTCCACTAGTCGGTTCAATGATTATCATCCCGGGTTTTAATATACCTCTGGTTTCTAAGCCCTCAATCATCCATTTGGCAGCACGGTCTTTAACGGATCCCGACGCGTTAAAAGACTCCAATTTCACGAACAAACCTTCGAAGTTTAATACAGGAGTATTTCCTATGAGTTGCATTATATTTTTATAAATCATGTTTCCTCCTACTGTAACTTTGAAAATGAACTAATGACTTCATCAATTATTTCGTCATTTCCTGATAATAATTCTCTTTTGACGCATGTCTTTAAATGGTTATTTAGTATTACTCTTCCTAAGCTTTTAACGGAATTGGCAACTGCTGAAATTTGGATTAAAATATCATCACAATAACTATTATTAGCCAGCATTTGTTTTATTCCTCGAAATTGACCTTCAATTCGATTGATTCGACTCATTAATTGTTTTATTTCTTGTGGTTCACGATGGGTCATCTTACAATTATTCATATTATCACCTCACGATTATTATATACCCATTGGGGTATATGTCAATTGATTTGCATTAAAAAACTCACCTAAATTAAGGTGAGTTGTTCAAAAGGATTAGTGTTTTCAAAAAAATTGCTAATTTTCTGATAATCCTAAATCATGTGATGTTTATCGCATAGATCTTTAAATAATTTCCATAGGGCGTTAGCATTGGGACTAACGCAATTGTAATTATTGCCATAAGTTTTCATGTGTTTTTCTTTTAAACCAGGAAAGTAACAATCCGAACATTCATAAAAATATTGTTCACTACCACTTCATTTTGTCGTCCCAAATTCAAACAGCAAAACGTAGAGAAGCCGGTATCACTTTCCTTTCCATTTTTAGACTCAAATCATCATCGAAAGTTGTGATAGTCATGCAAACCAGCGCTCCAAATTGTCGGTTTATTTCTTCAATGAGGTCAATATCGCGTAAGATCACTTTTTGTCAGAAGATAGACGCTAAAGCGATATTTTAGAATTACTTCAAGCATTTGCTTCGTCAATGGGAGCGATCGTTCTAATGAAAGATAGGGATCACACATTGAACCGGTTCCGATGGCCGTTTTTTTTCTTTTTTTGGCTAATACTTTTTCAAAAATGGCAATAGCATCTTTTTTACACCGTTTTTTTCAAAATCAATGACATATATATGTCATTTCTTGAATCACAATAAATACAATTATGATTACAGCTCAATACAAATTGATTTGATTTTGCGCTCCAAGAATGGATTTTGAAGTAACGTAATGCATATTACCTCCCAAGCAAAGACAGGGTTTTTACCAAGTTCGAGGATTTCGGTGTTTAAAGGAAAGCCAATCAATTTTTCCAAGATAACACTCCGGGTGGCGACTGCATAACAACTCAACGGAACCATTGGATTTTCTTTCCGTCAATAAATCCATTTTGGATAAATCTTCTTTCAGCTTCAAAGCAGTAGGTTCACCACAAGCAATTAATTGAGTTTTAGGAAACGCTTCAATTAAAGCATCGTTGAGTAGCCCAAAATGGGTGCATCCCAAAATTAATGTATCAAAATCTTCGCTCATTAACGGCTTCACAATTTCCAATACTTGCTGTTTTGTTTCCAAAGATTTTCGATTTGGACTTTCAGCAAGAGCAACTAAATCAGAAGCGGCCAAGGGAAAGACGCTGGCTTTTAAATCTTCTAAAAAATCTTGATAAATTCGCATGGAAATGGTCAATTTTGTAGCTAAAATAGCGATTTTTTTGGTTTTTGATTGGTTAAAAGCAGCGATTGCGGTTGGTTCAATAACCGTTTGAATAAGTAGTTTGGTCCAGTTTTTTAGTTTTTGCGCATTGGCCGAGGCGGTATTACAAGCCACCACGATTGCTTTAACATCTTTTTTTAAAAAGGCTTTTCCAATTTCTAGTACGCGGTTCTCAATTTGTAATTTGGATTTTGTTCCATAAGGGTAAAAAGCATCATCTGCTAAATAAATGAAATTCTCTTGAGGCATTAATGCTTTTAAAGACTCTAATACTGTTAAACCACCAATTCCAGAGTCAAATACTCCGATTGGACTATTTTTATCCATAGTTTCCTTCTTCTATTTGAAACGCTTTTCATAGATATTAGTTAATAATTTCCTTGTGTTTTCAGGAATTAATTTTAATGCTTCACTTAAATTGTGGTTATGCAATAGTTTGCGTACTTTTGAAGCACTGATAGGTTCACCATCAAAATCGATTCTTGTTATTTCAGTGATAAACTCACCTAAAACTAATTTCAGGTTTTTATTATAAGTGACCATAATGGGATGAGTTTCCGTTCCAATATATCGGTGAGAGATATTTAATATTGGCATAAAATACTTTTTGAAAATCATGGCATCAAGATAAGCATATTCATTATTGCGAGCATCATCTTCTTTTAAAAAGTAACTTGGAAACGTTAGATTTGAGACTAAATAAGGAGTGGATGGCAGCACAATGACATTGGGAAGATGAGCAACTCCTAATTTTACTAATTCAAATCTTTCTTCGGTTGTGAAATCGGAACGATCTTCTTGTAAAACAAATAGTAATAGTTTTTGATGCTTTGATGATGCTTGTTCAATTAAATATAAATGTCCTAACGTCATCGGGTTACAATTAACAACGATAGCACCATTATTTTTAGAGTTAAGGGCAAATTGCTTTTTCATGTCCTCTAAATAACTCGTAATGGGGTAAGAACTACTTTCCAAAATACTGACTTGATCTGATTCTATTATTAACCGCATTCCCATGTTTAAAAACAAATCACGATACATGGTTTTTGTGAAAACTTGAAAAAAATGCTCATTTTTACTATGTAAAAAACTAATTATTTCATTTACCATTTTTAATGCAAGTTGTTCGCCTTGATAACTTTCTAAGACAGCTAGGCATTTTATGATATGCTTACTTAAAGAAATAGTCGCAATTATGTCCTCATTTTCTTCGATGTAAAATGATTCCGTAACATCAGTATCTAAATCTAAATCAAATTTCTTTAAAAAGGATTTAATTCGCAATTTTTCCGAATCAAGGAAAGCTTCTTTTAAAATCATTTTTCCCTACCTATTTTTTAATTTGATAAATGGAATCGATGATTGATCCATCTCGGTATTTCACAACGCCAATGATTTTGTTGCCATGTTGTATTTCTTGAGGTTTTGAAGTAATTTGATAACTCAAAGCTAATAATTCATCCATGGCCTTGATATTTAAGCGCGATTTGCTTAATTTATTTATTAAATCTTTTCTAAGAGGGTTTATGGCAATTCCTCTTTCAGTAACAAGGATATCAACATCAAATCCAGGTGTCGTACATGTCGTGACCTTTTCTTTAATGATGGGCATTCGCGATTTTATCAAATTGGTGGTTATGATGGTCACTTTGGCCCCATAAGCTGTATCCGAATGTCCGCCACTTCCGCCAATAATAAGATTATTGGAGTCCGTTGTCACATTGACATTAAAATCCAAGTCAATTTCCGTTGCTCCTAAAACAACAAAATCAAGATTATTCACGATGGGATTTTGTTCCATCGGATTCCCATACTCTGAAGAGGACATCGCAAGATGATTTTCATTGTCACGATAAGAAGCAACCGCTTCTAAATCAAAGCACTGGACATCAAACAATTTTTTAAATAAACCCAGTTTTAGCATCTGAACATAATAACTGGTTATTCCGCCTGAAGCGAAACTCCCCACTATTTTATCGGCAATCATTTGTTTTTTTACAAAATCCGCGACCGCTAATGAAGTTCCTCCGGCTCCCGTTTGCATAGAAAAGCCCGGCTTTATCATTCCTAATTCTTGCAATAATTTGGTCGTGTCTTTCGCAATTTTCAAACCTACAGGGTCATTTGTGATTTTGGTAGTTCCGGAAACAATTCCCTTTTGTTCGCCAATTGAAGGCAAAACAACAATGGCATCGACATAAGAATTAGGGAATTCCGGATTATCAATCTTCTCAATAATCGTATCCGTCACTAAAATCACTTTATTAGCATATTTCAAATCAGGAATCGCATAACCTAAAGCACCACAAGCATTTTTTCCAAAGGAACCACTTCCGTTCCCCAACTTGTCAACGGCGGGCGTTGCTAAGATGGCAAAATCAATCGACAACTCTCCTGATTCTATCGACCTGGCCCTTCCCCCATGAGTTTCCATAACGAGCAAGTTGTCAAGATAACCAAGGCTAATGGTTTTGGCAACTTCTCCATTAAGATAATTGGTTGTAATGGATGTAATGTTTTTATTTTTTATCAAGTTTGATAAACAATTATTATTGGGAAAAATCGAACTCGGCGCAAAATGCATATTTTTTAAGCCAAGTTTCTCAACCGTTTTCGCGGTTTGATTTAAAACCTCATCACCATTGCGTAGATGATGATGAAAGGACAGTGTCATGCCATCCCTAATCCCCATTTTTGAAAACATTTCTTCAAGCGAATCAAAAAACAATATCTGATTGTTTTGTTTTTTTTCTGGAATGATTATTCTTGAATAATTTTGATAATTTGAAGAAGAAATAAACGGCCTAAATTGAGCTGGTATTTCTCTTTGGATACTATTTTTCATATTTCACCTAAATAAACGAAATTTTTCAGCTTTTTTTAAAATGTTCGCAGCTCGGCAAATTATTGGTTTATCAACCATTTTTCCATC
>JBFXGS010000050.1:0-9977 GCA_050177775.1 Bacilli bacterium
AGTAAACTGCCCGAAAAATCAAGTTTTGGCCAGTGGTGACCAGTTACTTACTGATGTTTTCGGTTCAAACCGTTTTGGAATTGATGCCATCTTAGTAAAGCCATTAAAAAAGCACAATGAACACTGGTTTACGAAATTCAATCGTAAAACCGAAAAAAGAATAATTGAAAAAATGAAAGAAAAATATCCGCAAATTTATTCAAAGATTAAGGACATAAATAAATGAAAAACCGATGTGAGGGCTGTGGAGCCAAAATTCAATTTACCAACCCCAATCAAAAGGGTTATATCAAAAGTGAAGTCTATTTAAAAAACCCAGATAACTTTTACTGTGAGCGATGCTTTAATTTGATTCATTATAATAAAAATACGGAAATAAACTATAACGAACAAGATTTCTTGAGCAATATTAAAAAAATAAGTGATAGTAAAAGTCTAATTGTTCATGTTGTTGATGTTTTTGATTTAGATGGAACCATAATTAAAGACTTGAATCACTATTTTCCCAATAACCGCTTATTGCTAGTCGCTAACAAATTTGATTTATTTCTTGATTCCGTCAAGGTAATGCGGGTCAAGAATTACCTTGATCAATTTTTATTGGAAAATAATGTGCATGTCGAAAAAACACTCGTGATGTCAAGTTTTAGAGCTAAGGACGTTGAAATTCTTCTTTCAAATATAAACAAAATGCAAGATGACAAAGATGTTTATTTATTTGGCATGACTAATGTCGGGAAATCTTCCATCATTAATGCCATTAGCCGTTTTTACTCGCAAGATTCTTCGATTACGGTCAGCAATTTTGTTAGTACGACCATGGATTTTATAAAAGTTTCTCTTCCCAACAAAACCTTTATAATTGATTCTCCAGGAATTATTAATAATCATCAAATATCTTATTATCTGGAAAAAAGTTCATTAAATGTTCTAACCCAAAAGAAATTTATCCGTCCGGCCACTTATCAAATCCACCCCCAACAAGCCCTCTTACTAGGTGGGTTTTGTATTGTGAAATTTATTGAAGGAGTTAAATCAACTTTTGTCGTTTATGTTCCGCAAAACCTCGTCGTTCATCGAACAAAACTTGAAAACGTCGATCAATTTTTTAATGAACATCAAGATGATATCTTGAAGATTCCCAATGCGCTTGAGCGCGCAAAGATGGGTCATTTAGTTTCACAAAAATTTTCTTTTTCCGATGATAAAAAGGATTTGTTTATTTCCGGTCTAGGTTTTATTACCTTAATTGGACAAGGAACAGTTGAAATAACCTATTTTGATAAAATTAAAGTTGGTATTAGAAAGGCTTTAATATGATCTTTCTTACCCGTAAATTGAAAAAGGCACTTTGGAAGAAATACTTATCCAGTCATCATCCCGACATTAATGATCGTTTTTTACATTCACTCGGGGTTTTAAAAAAAGCCCTTGAATTAAGGAAAACTTTTCATATTCCCGTCAAAAAAACGGCAGTCATAAAAGCGGCTCTTTTACATGATTATGCTAAATTTTGTAGCAAGGATGAATTTGAATCCATTATCAAAAAATATCAATTAGATTCCAAATTATTGGATGTCTCTCCTAAATTATGGCATTCATTGCTTGGACCATATATTATTCAAGATGAATTAGGGATTAACGAACCTGAAGTTCTTGATGCCATTTCGCATCACACCATCGGGAGTTTAAATTTAACGCTTTTAGGTGAAATTATTTATTTAGCCGATTATACTGATGAAACAAGGGATGACGAATACTACCAAGAAGCAATTAAACTTTCAAAATTTAATTTTTATGGTGCTATTGCTTGTAAATTAAAGCAACAAATTGATAACAAACACCATGTTATTTCCAATGATTTAAATTTAATGTACGAAAAATACCGGAGGTTAGATGGAACCAATTACTATCATCAAAAAAGCAATTGAAAAACTTAAACTAAAAGATGTTTGCATCTATAATATGAAGCAAATAACCCCATTCTTTGATTATGCTATTGTTGCCACTGCTAATTCACAACGACAAATGTTTGGTTCGATTAACTTCATTTTAGAAGAAGGGCAGAGCCACAATCTTAATTGTCTTGGAATAGAAGGAAAAAAAGACGGTTATTGGATATTAATTGATTTTAATGAGATAGTAATTCATATTTTTACGAAAGAAGAACGTGAACGATTCGCGCTTGACAAATTATGGAAAGATTTATTCTTAGAAAAATTACCCGATTAAGAAAAAGGGAGGAAAAATATGAATGTTGTTTTTGGTGTTGATATTGGTGGAACCGAAATAAAAATTGGGAAATTTTATAATCGCAATTTATTGACAAAAACGTCAATTAAAACCAACATCGTCGATGGCGGAAGCCATGTGATCCCCGATATATTTCGAACAATTGAAACAATGTTGGCAAAAGATACTTTAATGGGTATCGGCTTAGGAGTTCCTGGACCATGTGTTGATGGTGTCGTCTTGGGAGCTCAAAATTTAAATTGGAAACGAATTGAAGCCAAAAAAATAATCCTTGATCATTTTCCCAATATCCAGGTCGCCGTTTTAAACGATGCCAATGCTGCAACTCTCGGTGAGATGGCGGCCGGTGGAGCAAAAAAATATTCTAATTTTGTTTTTTTGACAATTGGAACGGGGATTGGTGGCGGAATTGTTATCAATAAAAACCTCGTCGAGGGCTTTACTGGATCAACTGGTGAAATTGGGCATATTCGCGTGGCGTTTGAAAACGAGCGAAAATGTACTTGCGGTTTGTATGACTGCCTTGAACAATATGCCAGTGCAACCGGTCTGGTAAAAACAACCAATCATTTGCTTGAAAATCAATTTTCATTAATTGAAAATGAAGAAGTTACCGCCAAGAATATTTTTCATTATGCTCAATTAAAAGATGAAGTATGCCTTAAAGCCGTTGATGTGATGGTGGAAAAACTGGCTACGGCACTAGCAGCAATTGCCAATACGGTTAATCCCGAAGCTTTTGTCATCGGTGGTGGTGTTAGTAAGGCCGGAACATTTTTAATTGATAAACTAGAGAAGCGATTTAAGGAATTAGCGTTTTTCTCGGTTCGTAATACGTCTTTCCATTTAGCAAAATTAGGAAATGATGCCGGAATTTTTGGAACAAGTTATGCCGTGTCAAAATGACTTTTTGAATGTTGATGTCATCGTATCTCGAAAACTGGATGGAAATTGTTATCTCATTTCCGATGGCCAAAAAATGGTGATTGTTGATCCCTGTGTAAGTTTTGACGATGTCATGAAGCACAAATCATTACCTATTTCGGCAATTCTTATAACCCATGGGCATATTGATCATTTTTGGGGTTTAGCTTCTTTTTTAAATAAAAATATAAAAATATATCTTCATCGTCAGGCGATTTCCAAATTAAATGATCCTAAAAAAAATTATTCCTTTTATTTTCACCAAGAAGTAGCCCTTGATTTAAGTAATACCGAGTATGAGATTGTCCATGACCAAATGTTAATTCCCATCTTTTCACAACCAATTCGGGTATTAGAAACACCTGGACATACAGACTGTTCAGTTTGTTATTTAATTCAAGATAAAATGTTTTGTGGCGATACTATTTTTAAGAACAATATTGGCCGGACGGACCTTTATTCGGGAAATATGGCAAAAATGCTTGATTCTTTATACAAAATCAGCAACTTAAATTTGAATTACCTAATGTATCCTGGACATGGACCCATGACAAATTTATATGAAGAAAAAAATGAAAATATTTATTTAACAAGGAGAGCAAATGGCAAAAATAGTTAAAAAAGAATTTCTTAATTCATTCGTCACTTTGATGGATGTTGAAGCTCCCCTGATTGCGAAAAAAGCATTAGCGGGACAATTTATCATCCTAAGAGTTGATGAAAAAGGGGAGAGAATTCCTCTTACGGTTGCAAGCACTAATGTTAATCGGGGTCTGGTTACCATTATTTTCCAAATTGTGGGTTTTACGACTGCCAAACTAAACCAACTTGAAGTCGGCGATGACATTTTAGACTTTGTCGGACCGCTTGGAAAACCAACTGACATTAAAAATATCAAAAAGGCTTGCGTTGTTGCTGGCGGTGTCGGAACAGCTATCTGCTACCCTTTGGCGCAAGCTTTATATAAACAAGGAACGGAAGTTGATATTATCATTGGCTTTCGCAATCGCGATTTAATCATTTTGGAAGAAGAATTTCGCCAATTAAGTAAAAATATCTATTTTATTACTGATGATGGTTCCTATATGCGTAAAGGGTTGGTTACCGATGTTTTAAAAGAATTACTGGAGTCGGGAGCCAAATATGATGAAGTATTTGCGGTGGGCCCTTTACCAATGATGAAATATGTAAGTTTATTAACAAAAAAATTTGATCAAAAAACAACTGTGAGTATGAATCCTCTCATGATGGATGGAACAGGCATGTGTGGAATGTGCCGTTTAACGGTTAACGGTCAAACGCGATTTGCTTGTGTAGATGGTCCGGATTTTGATGGTTTTTCCGTCGATTACGATGAAGCCATTGCCCGCACTAAAATGTATCAAAAGGAAGAACGCGACGCGTTTTGTCGCTTGGTTAATCGTCATGAATAAAAAGACACCGATTAGTCTTCAAGATGCCGTTTTAAGGATAACTAATTTTAATGAAGTTGCCTTGGGATATTCCCATGAAGAAGCGCTTTTAGAAGCGTCTCGTTGCTTAGATTGTCGTCATGCCCCTTGTATTACTGGCTGTCCAGTTAATATCAATATTCCTGGTTTCATCAAACAAATTCTTGAGAATGATATTGAAAAAGCTTATCAAGTCATCGCTAAAACAAACCTTTTACCAGGTATTTGTGGCCGTGTTTGTCCGCAAGAAACGCAATGTGAAGCCGTCTGTGTCCGAGGGAAAAAAGGTGAAGCTGTGGCCATTGGACGTTTGGAGCGGTATGTTGGCGATCACGCCAAACAAAAAAAGCAAACCGTCAATAATAAAAACGGATTAAAAATCGCCATTGTTGGAAGCGGACCCGCTGGTTTAGCTTGTAGTGGTGTTTTAGGGAGTTTGGGTTATGATGTTGATGTATTTGAGTCTTTACATGTTTTGGGAGGAGTGCTAAGTTATGGAATTCCCGAATTTCGCTTGCCGAAAGCCATTGTTCAGGAAGAAATCGATAATTTAAAAACCATGGGAATTAAGTTTTTCCCAAATACGGTAATTGGAAAGTCCCTTTCGATTGAAGAGTTGTTTGATTCGGGTTATCAAGCCGTTTTTGTCGGAAGTGGAGCGGGCTTACCGAAATTTATGGGAATACCGGGTGAAAATTTAAATGGTGTTTTTTCAGCGAATGAATTTTTATCCAGAGTCAATTTGATGAAGGCTCACCAAAGCGATTATGACACTCCTCTTAAAAAAATGCAAAAGATTGCGGTTGTGGGTGGCGGGAATGTCGCGATGGATGCGGCCCGTTGTGCAAAAAGGTTAAATTCCCAAGAAGTCTATATCATCTATCGTCGAAGTTTTTCGGAAATGCCGGCCCGATTAGAAGAAATTGAACACGCAAAAGAAGAAGGAATCAACTTTTTATTACTCACTAATCCTAAACAAATTCTTGGCGTTGACGGAAACGGCAAAGGCATCGAATGCGTAGAAATGATTCTCGGAGAACCTGATGCGAGTGGACGAAGAAGCCCCCTCGTAAAACCAAATTCGGAGTTCACTTTAGAAGTAGATGCCGTAATTATGGCTTTGGGTAATTTTCCAAATCCTTTGCTGGCAGCGGCGACTCCGAAACTAGCTACCGACAAACATGGGTGCTTGATTGTTGATGAGCATCATATGACAACCTATCCCGGTGTCTTTGCTGGAGGTGATATTGTGACCGGAGCAGCCACCGTCATTTTAGCAATGGGTGCCGGAAAAGATGCAGCTTTATCAATTCATCAATACCTTCAAGATAAAAATCCTAGTCAAAACTAGGATTTTTCTTTACAAAAAGTCAAAATAATTAGCATATATTGCTTGACAGTGCTAATTGTTTAGTGTATAATACTTTTAGCATTCATACTTAAAGAGTGCTAAGGAGGGATTATGTTATCGACACGACAAACTATGGTTTTAAAAGCAATTGTAGAAGAGTACGTTAAAACAAATGAACCAGTTAGTTCGAAAACTTTAACTGATCGTCCTGAATTCGCACTGAATGTTTCGCCCGCCACGATTCGCAATGATATGGTTGAGTTAGAGCAACTGGGTCTCATTTTAAAAACCCATACATCAAGCGGGAGAGTTCCTTCCGAAGAAGGTTATCGCGTTTATGTAAAAGAAATTCTTAATAAACAAACTTCACAAATTGAAAAATTTCCGCTAATTGATGAAATTTTTGAACGTGATCTTATCAGTCGAGAGCAAGCAATCAAAGAATCGATGGCATTGGTAACTGAATTGACGAATTATGCGGCTGTGGTTTTGGGTTCATCAAGCTACAATGCTCGAATTAAAAAAATTCAGTTTATTTCTCTATCCGAGCGTTATGCAGTCATTATGTTAGTCACCGATCGGGGTTATGTGGAAAGCAAGAAGATCATTGTTCCTAAAGATATTAGTATTCGTGACATTGAAAGAACCATTAGTTTCTTAAATGAAATATTACTTGATTGCCCGATTTCTAAAATAGATGAGGCGATAAAAAAACACTTGGATGATGATAGTTTCCATTCATACATTGAATATTATGATGATCTTATCTCGGCTTTAGTCAGAATGTTTACCGAGATGGTTCAAGACAAATTCTTTTTATCCGGTCAAAGTAAAATTCTCAGTCAACCAGAATTTCAAAATATCGGAAAAGTGAAAGATTTATTATCCGCAATTGAGCATCAAGAAATTATCAAAGCCATCAATATTTCCGATCGGGGAATTTCGGTTCGGATTGGTCAAGAGAATCAGATTCAAGCCATGCGGGATTGCACCATTATCACCATTCCTTATGAATTGGAAAACGGTGAACAAGGCGCGATTGCTGTCATTGGTCCAACAAGAATGGAATACCAAAAGGTCATTCCTTTACTTGAATACATTGCAAAAAATATAAAGAAGGTAATATAAATGAATAATCGTTATCGAGAAGAAGAAAAAGAAGCAACTGAAAATGTTGAACAAGAAAAAGGGGACAGCACTAGTTCTGTTGAACCTGAAAAGACGGAAGAACAAAAAGTAGTAAATATTGCGGATTTGGAAAAAGCTCAAGCAGAAATAAGTCGATTAAATGATTTATATTTGCGAACTTTGGCTGATGCTGAAAATTATAAACGTCGAATTAATGAAGAACGAATTCGTGAAAGAAAATATGGATCACAAGGGCTTTTAGAGAAACTTGTGGGTGCCCTTGATGTATTTGATCGGGTTGTTTCCATTGATGCTCAAGATGAAAAATTGAAATCTTTTTTACAAGGATTTGTTATGATCAATCAGCAGTTAAAACAAATCTTAAGTGACGAGGGAGTCAAGAAAATGGAATCGCTTTACAAACCCTTTGATCCCGTTTATCAACATGCTGTTGAAGTCGGTTACAATGACAAATATGAAGAAAATATCGTCATTAATGAATTACAAAGTTGTTATATTTATAAAGACCGGGTTCTGCGCCCAGCTTTAGTAATAGTCAATAAAAAACAGGAGGAAAAAAATAATGAGTAAAATAATTGGTATTGATTTAGGTACTACAAATTCATGTGTTGCCGTAATGGAAGGCGGAGAGCCAAAAGTTATTGTGAATGCCGATGGTGGTCGAACAACCCCATCCGTTGTTGCTTTTAAAGATAATGAAATTCTTGTTGGTGAAGTTGCTAAACGCCAAGCTATAACCAACTTAAATACGGTTTCATCAATCAAACGTTTAATGGGTTCAAGCGAACGTGTTGAAGTTAATGGAAAAAAATATACTCCTCAAGAAATTTCAGCGATGATTTTACAAAATCTTAAAGCGACCGCTGAAGCTTATTTGGGAGAAAAAGTAACCGATGCGGTCATTACGGTTCCTGCTTATTTTAATGATGCCCAACGACAAGCCACAAAAGATGCCGGAAAAATAGCCGGTTTAAATGTTCGCAGAATTATCAATGAACCAACCGCTGCCGCTTTAGCTTATGGGATTGATAAGAAAGAAAAAGAGCAAACCGTTCTAGTTTATGACTTAGGCGGTGGCACATTTGATGTATCCATTCTTTCATTAGCGGATGGGACTTTTGAAGTAATTGCGACGGCCGGAAATAATCGACTTGGTGGCGATGACTTTGATAAAGTTATTATGGACTATTTAATTGACGAATTTAGGAAACAAGAAGGAATCGATTTAAGTAAAGATCGTATGGCCTTACAACGTTTGAAAGATGCCGCTGAAAAAGCTAAAAAAGAATTAAGTGGAATAACCAAAGCCGATATCAGTTTACCGTTTATCTCGATTCGTGATGGCAGTCCGGTTCACTTAAATTCCTCGTTAACAAGAGCAAAATTTGACGAATTGACGGCTTTCCTTGTTGAAAAAACTGTTGGTCCCGTTCGTCAAGCTTTAAAAGACGCCAAAATGACTTCAAAAGATATTGATCAAGTATTATTAGTCGGTGGTTCAACCAGAACACCGTCTGTTCAAGATACTGTCAAACGTGAATTGAATAAAGAACCGAACAAGAGCGTCAACCCTGATGAAGTTGTCGCTATGGGTGCTGCTATTCAAGCCGCTGTCTTATCGGGTGATGTAAAAGATGTATTATTGCTAGATGTTACACCATTATCATTAGGAATTGAAACGCTTGGCGGCGTATTTACAAAATTAATTGATCGTAACACGACGATTCCAACTTCGAAGTCACAAATTTTCTCAACGGCTGCCGACAATCAACCGGCGGTTGATATTCATGTATTACAAGGCGAACGCCCGATGGCGACGGATAACAAAACTTTAGGAAGATTCCAGTTAGGTGACATTCCTCTTGCTCCAAGAGGCATTCCGCAAATTGAAGTAACCTTTGACATTGATGCCAATGGCATTGTTAATGTCAAAGCTAAAGATTTAGGAACGGGCAAGAGTCAATCCGTTACCATTCAAGGCGGTTCAGGTTTAACCGACGCCGAAATTAAACGCATGGTTAAAGAAGCCGAAGAAAACGCTGAAAGTGATCGTCTACGTAAAGAAGAAGCTGATTTACGAAATGAATGTGAACAAATCATTTTTGCAGCCAAAAAATCCGTTGATGATCTTGGGCAAGAAGTAACCGAACAAGAGAAAAAAGACATTGAAACAAAATCTTCTGCTCTGAAAAAAGCTCTTGAAGGTAAAAACCTTGATGAGATAAAAGCGAAAAAAGAAGAATTATTAAAAGTGAGCCAAAAAGTTGCAGCAAAAGCTTATGAAAAAGCCCAAAAAGAACATCAATCCCATGATCATGAGCATGATTCTCATGAAGAAAAATCTAATTCAAAAGATGAAAAAGTAGTCGATGCTGAATTTGAAGATGTCGATTAATCTTTTCCTCTAGAAAGAGACAATTATGGCCAAACGTGATTATTACGAAGTGTTGGGAGTCAGTAAAACAGCTAATGACGATGAGATTAAAAAGGCTTATCGAACATTAGCAAAAAAATACCATCCTGACATCAGTAAGGAACCCAACGCTACGGAAAAATTCAAAGAAGTTCAAGAAGCCTACGAAGTCCTAAGTGACCCTGCTAAACGTGAGCAATATAATCAATTTGGTCATGAGAGTCCAAACATGGGTCAAGGTTTCGAAGGCTTCAATTTTGGTGGAGGTTTCGGTGGATTCGGTGGCTTTGAGGATATCTTATCTTCCATTTTTGGGGGGTCAAGACGTGAGTCAAACACCGGAAGCACAAGGGGGTCCGATTTGCGAACAACAATAACCATTACTTTTGAAGAAGCTGCCTGTGGTGTTGTAATGGAAGTCAACTTAACCATGTAC
>JBFXGS010000051.1:0-9903 GCA_050177775.1 Bacilli bacterium
ATTTTTAAGTGCTTTTTCACCAATGATCTAATAACCTTTAAAAAAAGACTTTATTTTATTGAGATAAGGTCTTTTTTATGTTATAATTTTGAAAGATTGGAGTTTTATTAATGCATAAAATTTTAAATTTTTTTAAATTTCGGATCATACAATCCGTTCTTTTTTTGTGCTTGTCTTTTGCCTTCGTTTCCACGATGTTCGTTGATGCTTCAACAATCACATATAGTGATAATCAATTAGCCGGTTATTATGTCAATGAAACGCAAGTAAAACGAATTGGCAATGTCGCTTCTCATTATTTGGATCAAGGAAAAACCATCCAAAACGAAACGCATTACCCTCAACAAGTTAATGTTTTGATGCAACCTTGTAATAATAATTCAAAATTAGTAACTTGGGCTGTCAAAAACAGTGATGGTTCTGGTTTTGTAAGAAAAACAGTATCACAAATCGCTTCAGATTATGAATTAAACCATCCCGGTTGGAAAGTACTGGGAGCTTCAAATGCCGATCAGTACTATTTTGTTCTGGGAGAAAAAGGTCATGAAAATGGCTCGGATTATTTTATGCCACAACCATATGGGCCATTTATTGCTGATGGTGAGAATTTGTTTTCCATTAGTGCCAAACCGTATGGGGGAAATGGGACGTATATAGCCGGTTTCTTAAACAATGGTTCAACCGATCAAATAATGGAAGGCTATACCAATTGGAACAATCAATCGCCTTTACGGGTGCGTATTTCCGGCCTATATTTATCTATCATCGATGAAGATAATCAAGTCGTCTCCAAACATTTAATCAACAAAATAAATGAAAACCCAGGTGAAGGTGAAAGTTCATTATTTTCACCTTATTATACGGGGACTTCAACGATGCCTAGCTTATCGGTCAGTGGTGATAACTTATTCGTTGTCAGTAACGCCGAACAAGCATACATGAGCAATTCATTAACCTACACATATAAAGCTTTATATGATCAAAAATTAAGCGAAAACGCTCAAAATGCTTTTTTTGGGAAAGGCACAATTGACCAAATCACTAATTCTTTTACTTTAAACAAGGGACAATTCGCAATAAGTGTGAATAATTCCACTCTTTTATCGGAACTAGCAATTGGCAAACGTCTAATAGTCCAGTATGAATATGAAGGTTTAATGAATGATGTGGAATCAGCCACCGCTTATCACACTCCGATGCGGGCCAATAATCAAGACTTAGGTTCATCAAGTTCATATAATACCGTTGCATACCCGCGATCCGTTTTTGGACGCACCAGTTCAGGTGCGATGGCTTTAGTTACTATTGATGGAAAGCAAGCGTCAACCGGCAAAACGGGAACCAACCAAAACGAGACCAATGCCATTTTAAAACACTATGGGATTGTGGAAGCTTACCAAGTTGATGGTGGCGGTTCAGTAACGATGGTTGTAAGAGATAATGGAAGTTTTAAAGTGGTAAATTCACCAGCGGATGGGAGCCCAAGATCCGTTTTGACGGCCATGTTATTTATTACAAGAGACGTTATTGTGTCAACAAAACAAATAGCAGCAACTCCATCTTCCGTAACGATTTCTTCAAAAGTGTCCAACACTTTTGAAAGAACAATCAATCGTATAATTGTGAAGATGGACGGAATTGATTATCCAGTAGTCAATAATGAAGTAACCATTGAAGGCTTAGAGAAGAACAAGACCTATAATTACCAAATATTTGTTGAAGATAGTCAAGGCGTTTTTAAAACCGATTTTAAAGGTTCTGTAAAAACACAGGCCCAAGAACCCCAATTTTTATATTGTGAAATGTTAAACGATGAAACGGGAACGATGTTTTTGCCACACTTCAACGATCAAACGACAATCACGGCATTAACATTAATTTATAATGGAATGGAATTCGATTTGCTTGATCCAACGTTAAATTTGCAAAACTTCGTTGTCAATGATGAAACCTTTATTTATTATGAAGCAACCCTAAGTGAATTTACCATTTCGACCAATCAAGTCCAATTTCCATTTTATCGCTCAACTGTCCTTTTTGGCGACTTATTTACCAACCAAAACAACTATTTCACTGATCTATATAACTAGTATTTTGTAAAATGCTTTGAATATCATTCAGGATTGTGATATAATAAAATGGAAAAAAAACAAGGAGTTTTCAATGAAAAAAATTAGTAGTTTCTTTTTAATGCTCTTAAGTTTATTAATTTTAACATCTTTTGCTCAAGTTCAAGCTTTAGGTGAAATAACCGAGATTGCTGGAGCAAAATATTATGCTCAATCAATCGTTGAGCAAAACAAACTTGATTATGGAGTAAATCACACCAAAGAATTGGGCTTTACTTCGACACCACTAACGGGTTATGATGTTGATGGATTAGGTGGACAAAGTGGTTATGTTGTTGCAAATCAGTTTTATCCACAACAAGTGAATTTTTTAGAGATTCCGTCCTCATCAGGAGTTAAAATTACCAATTGGGGTAATTTAAATAATCATCGTTGGACGTTAACGACTGTCCGCAATTTGATTGCTGATTACGAAAGCAAACATCCAGATTGGCGGGTTGTAGCGGCTATCAATGGCGATTTTTTTGATATTGGTGGGACGGGCAATTTGCCATACCAAACAAGTGGAGCTTTAGTGTCCGGTGGTGAACATTACAAAACAACATCCGGTAATACGGTTGGTTTTACTAATAATGGTACCGCAAACTCTTTAATAGGCAATCAAACGGTCACACGCACTCAATACATGCAATTAGCCGTTTATAATGAACTTGGTCAAATCACAAATGAATTTAACATTGAGAAAATCAATGAAGCTCCAGGAGCCAATCAAACCGCTATTTATTTTGCAAATTATAACACTTCACATGAAATTGTTCCGATTGATGTTATTGTCAGTCCAACCAGTAATGGTTATTTCGTTGATGCAGCACAATTAGCATTACCAAACCGTCCAACTGATTTTTATGGGAAAGGTGTTATTTCATCTTTTGCTTCAAAAACAATTGGAAAAGGTCAATTCGCGATTGTTACAAACAATGCGACAGTTGCCCAAACGCTTGGAAAAGATGTTTTAATTCGTGCTCAATATGAATATACTGGAGCCTATGCGGGAGTTGATGATGTTTGTGGCGGTGGAAGTACTATCATGCGTGATGGCGTTGCCAATCCTAATGCAGGTTTAGGTGATCGTGCCCCAAGAACCGTTGTTGGGAAAAAAGCCGATGGAACCGTTGTTATGATGGTTGTCGATGGTCGCCAATCTAACATCAACATGTATGGTGCTGATCGATATGAACTTGCTGCAATCATGGCGAGTCGAGGAGTAGTGGATGCTTATAACCTTGATGGTGGTGGTTCTTCAACCATTGTCATTAGAAATGGTGAAGAACTTCGAGTCATGAATTCACCTTCCGATGGTCGTGAAAGAACCGATGCCAATTGTTTATTAATTGTAGTTCATGAACCGGATTTAGAATTCCAAGTTTCTGAAAAAACAGAAACAACCATGACCGTTAAAATCAATGTTACTAACAGCTATTCCCATAAAATTGACAAATTACTTGTCCGTGTTAATACGCAAACTCAAGAAATAGTTGATGGGGAAGTAACCTTCACGGGTTTAAGAGCAAATAAGGAATACAAAGTAGATTTATATTATAAAACACCGACCGGAGTTATTTATCAAATAAATTTTGAAGAGTATATTTCCACTTTAAAACGGGTTCCGGAGTTTTACATCGTTGATTTGCTTGAAAATGAAACAACTTTCACTTTCTCGCCAAATTATTATGATCAAGATAATGCCACCAATTTATTGATTGCTTCTTTATATGTAAATGGGGAGAAACATGATTTTGTTAATGGCTTATTGACAATTGAAAAATCCGAAGTATCTTCTTTGGATGATGTAAAATTAGTTTACACCGTTGACATTGGCTTAGGGGCAACAGAATACACGGTAATCAACCCGATGTTCTATTCGACTTTAACATTAAACGATGTCCTAAACTTGCAAAAGATTTTTATCAATAGTTTATATGAGTAAATGAATAAATGAAGCTGTTTAAAAAAACTTAAACAGCTTTTTTATTTTAACTTTTAAAAGTAAGTTGTTTGTGTTACAATGATAGAAGTTTAAGGATGGTTATATGAAGAAACTTATTTTTTGTCTTTTCCTTTTAATTAGTTTTGTCTCATTTTCCAATCATGTGATTGTTGAAGGTGAAAATAATGTAACGGAAATTGCCGGTGCTTCAGTTTATGATCAAGAGACGGTCGAAGCAAATGAGCTTGCCTATGGAGTGAAGCACACCTTGACCAAATCGTTTACATCAACTTCCATAACTGGCTATGATGCCGATGGTTTGGGTGGTGGAACGGCGACTGTGGAACCAGGGACATTTTATCCCCAACAAATAAATGTTTTAGAAGTACCATCTTCGCAAGAAGTGCGCATTACTAATTGGGGAAACTTTAACGGAAACCGTTGGACATTGACGACGGTAAGAGGATTAATAACGGATTATGAAACAAAGCATCCTGGTTGGAAAGTAATAGCTGCCATCAATGGTGATTTTTTTGATATTGGAGGAAAGGGTAATTTACCTTTCCAAACTAACGGAGCTTTGACTTCCCTTGGAGAGAATTATAAAACGACTTCCGGTGGAACGGTTGCTTTCACCAATGATGGCTCAATAAATTCTCTGATTGGAAATCAACCGGTTCAAAGATCAGATAAAATGGTTCTTTCTGTTTATAACAGCAATAATGAGATTACTTCCGAATTCATGATTGATAAGGTCAATGATATTCCTCTGGATAACGAAACAAGCCTTTTTTATGCCAATTACGATGCCACTCATGCACTCGTTCCAAAAGAAGTTATTATTCCAAATGGCTTTAATGGTTTTTTTGTTGATCAAGCCATACTTACTCTTCCAAACAGTGAAAGTGATTTTTATGGTAAAGGAGTGATTAGTTCTGAAGCTGCTAAAACACTTGGTTCTGGTCAATTTGCAATAGTTACCAATAATGCAACGATAAAACAAGCCTTAACAATGGGAACGATGGTTCGTGTTCAATACGAATTTGTAGGAGCTTACGCCAATATTGATGATGTTGCCGGATGCGGACAAACCATTATGAATTTGGGTTCCGTTATTCCTGAAGGTTTAACGGATCGGGCCCCTCGAACGGTTGTGGGACGTAAAGCCGACGGAACAATTGTCATGATGGTGATTGATGGTCGCCAAGCATCCAAAGGAATGTATGGTGCCGACCGTACCGAACTTGCCGCGATCATGCATAAGTATGGGGCAGTCGATGCTTATAATCTCGATGGTGGGGGTTCTTCAACGATGGTCATTCGTAAAAATGGTAGTTTTGTGGTCATGAATTCTCCCTCTGATGGTCGTGAACGAACGGATGCGAATTGCTTATTAGTTGTTGCCAAAGACCCGGAAATGTCGGTTACCATCAATGAAAGGACTCAAACGACACTTTCTTTAAATGTTAATGTGTTGAATAATAATGGCCATGATATTCAAAAGCTATTTATGGAAATAAACGGACAAACACAAGAAGTCATCAATAATCAAGTTACTTTTAATCAGCTTGTTCATAATTCCGAATATTTATATCGAATGTATTACCAAGATATACAAAACGCTACAAATTTGATCATTCAAGACGGAAAATTAAAAACTTTAAAAATTGTTCCTGAATTTTTAGGAGTTGAGATTTTCGAAACAGAAGAAAATTTCCGAATTAAATTGCTTTACGTCGATTCCGATAATGCCGGTAATTATGCGGCTGCCAATATCGGAATTAATGGGAAAACAACTTTTTTAAAAAATGGCGAAATTACTCTAAAAAAGTCTATTATTGGAAGTGAAATATTAAATCTATCGATTACCTTTTTCTATGATTTAAATGATGGTAATCGCATAATCACCGCTTTAGATAATCCAGAATACGTAAATATTATTAGTTTAGGAGTTTACTTTTTTGATATTGTTAATTCTCAACAAAAAGTCATAAAAGACATTTATCAATGAAAATGTGCCAAGCAATGCTTGGCCTTTATAAAGAAAAAACTTGTTAATGAAAGCAAGGTATTATATAATAAAAGAATGGGTGGAAATATGGATAATATATTAAATATCAATGACATTGTACTTTTAACAATCAAACGTTTAGGAATTAACGGTGAAGGAATCGGTTATTATAAACGCTTGGCCGTTTTTATCCCAGGTGCCATTGTTGGCGAAGAGATTGAAGTTAAAATAACGAAAATGGAAGAAAAATTTGCTTTTGGGGAAATTGTGAAAATCAAGAAAATGTCTGATAAGAGGACCAATCCTCCCTGTCCATATTTTGGTAAATGTGGTGGTTGCCAACTTCAACATATGACCTATGATGAACAAATAACTCAAAAAAGGAATATTGTGGTCGAGGCTTTTGAGCGATACTTTGAAGGCGATCAATCAAAGTTCAAAATCCTTGATACGATTGGCATGAGTAATCCTTTTCACTATCGGAATAAAACGCAATTGCCAACTCGTCATGATGGTGATAAAGTTGTTGTTGGAATGTACGCTATCAATTCTAATCGACTCGTTTATATCGACAAATGTATTATTGAAAATCCATTAGTATCGGAAATAGTAAAAAAAATTTGTGAATACTTAACAGCTTCCGAAGTCAATATTTTTAATCCAAAGTTTCAACAAGGAAATCTTCGCTATTTAGTAGTGCGAGCTTTTGAAGAAACGGCTGAAGCCCAAGTCACCTTTGTTTTACGCGAAGAAGAACCGCGCATTATAAAAATTCTTCGTAAAGTAATAAGCATTGACAATGTGAAATCCGTCAATTATACGATTAATTCGGATTTGAAAGCAATTGAGATTATCAATGGCCCAATCGTTTTGTTAGAAGGAAAAGAGCAAATAAACGGATTATTGAAGGATTTATCGTTTTCCATTTCGCCCGATGCTTTTTTTCAATTGAATTCTGAACAAACAATTACTTTATACGAACAAATAAAAAAATGTGCCAATTTAAAAGGTTATGAAAAAATATTGGACTTATATTGTGGAATAGGTAGTATTGGTTTATTTCTTGCCAAACAAGCCAAAGAAATTAGAGGGATTGACATTAGTAAAGAGAGCATCATGAATGCCAAGGCTTTTGCATTAAAGAATGATATAACTAACGCTTCCTTTTACTATGGCAATATTTTGCCACATTTAAATGATTTTTCGGAAGAAACCTTTATTCCCGATGTTTTAATCATTGATCCTCCTCGTCGAGGTATTGAATTAAACATTTTAAATTACATTCAAAAAAATCAAATTAAAAAAATTATTTATGTTTCATGCAATCCTGCCACTTTAGTCAAAAATTTAAATCATTTGCAAAAAAATTACAGTATTAAATTTGTTCAACCTATCGATATGTTTCCAAATACGGCCCAAATAGAATCCGTTACTTTAATTGAGCGTCGTTAATCCATTATCCATTTCATTTTTAACTACCTTTAAAAAGAGGTAAAAACTATGAAAAATAACATTAAATCAATCCTTGGATGGCTAGGTGTCTTAATATCGCTTCTTTTTATTATTATTTGGTCTTATTGGGGTGTCATTGAAAATTTTCATGAAGGTTGGTATTCAGAATCCATCTGGGAAAATTTGTTCATGCTTTTTTTCCAATACCTTTTAATTCCCATTTTCTTTATTATCTTGGCTGTTATCGCCTTGAAATGGAAAAAGATGGGAGTTTTATGCCATGCTGCCTTGGCTGGTTTCTGCCTTTGGTTTTTTAAAGGAGCTAGTTTTAGTGTACTTGGGTTATTGATCCTTTTTCCAATCATTGTTTTATGTTTGCTCTATTTTTTTGGAGAAATAACGCATAAAAAAGGGGCTTATCTTTTGATTGTTACGGTTCCTTTAATAATAATCCTTGCCATTTCCGTTCCTCAAGGAATAAAAATATCCAAACGACTTGATGATGGAAATATGAGTATGCAAATTGTGGAAGGAAATGGTGTAACGCTTGCTTGGCACCCAGGGGCCCGGGATGGCCGGATCAAGGAACAACTTGGGAAGAAGCCAATTTCATTTGCAAACATCTATCTGAAGATGGTTTAATACTGATGGAAGAAGAACAAAATTTTTGGCGGTTGCCAACTGTGGATGAAGCTGTTCGCTCTATGATGCTTCATGGGGAAAATGTCAATGGTGTTTGGAATCCAGAAACCCTAACAGCCACTTATATTGAAACTCCTGACAAAGAATCACCACTTTGGGATGTCCATTCACAAGTCATTTATTATTGGACAGCTGATTTTCCGCTTAATGATGTTGAAAAAGCATTTATTATCGTATACCATGGAGGAGTCTTTTCAAAAAGCAAAATTGATGGTCAAGATTATCTCAGTTTTAGAGCGGTTAAAACCGTAAATAATAATGGCTAGTGATATTGAAAGCGGTTTTTTATGTGATATCGATTGATTTATTTAAAAAATTAAAAGTTTTTTGTAAAATGAATTTATTGTTTTTTTGTTTCTTGAAGAAGTGGTATAATAAGTCATAATTAGAAATAAATAATTAAACTAATGGTGGTTAATTTTATGAATAGTTATTTTCGCGTTGATGTTAACATCGTTTCAGCTTTTGTATTAGCTTTAATCGTCTTTATTGCTTTTAGAAGATTAGATAGAAAAGATAAATTGAGCCAAGCTTTTTTTACAACTTCGGTAATAATCATTTTTCAATTAATTATTGAAGCGGTAACCTGTTTAATTAATACAAGAACGGAAAGCTGGGTCAATCCTTTAGCCGTTATCCTGCATATTTGTCTTTTTATAACCGCTCCAACTCTGACATTTTATTGGTATATTATGCTAAGAAGATTAATTAATCCAAATGATAAAATGAAAAAACCTTTCTTTCTTTTAATAAGTATTCCTTTCTTAATAAATTTAATAATTACTTTATTATCACCGTTTTTTAAATTAGTATTCTATATCGACAGTACCAACGTTTATCATCGGGGTGATTATTTCTTCTTATCAGCGTTAGTTTGTTATAGCTATCTTATTTTTGGTTTAATAAGAATTACCAGAAAATCACAAATTTTGGTTCGAAGAGATTTATATTTAATGTACCTCTCAACCATCATCCCCATTGTTGGAGGTATCCTTCAATCATTAATTTACGGAATCTTACTCATGTGGAGTAGTGTCGCTTTTGCTTTAATTATTGTGTATATTTTCTTGCAACAGCGCTTAGTTCCCCTAGACACTCTTACTAGTACATGGAATCGAGAGTCATTTGATTTTTATATCAATGAAAAGTTTAAAAACACAACAAATCAAAATTTTGGTGCCATCTATCTTGATTTAGATGATCTAAAAGAAATAAATGATCAATTTGGCCACTTTGAAGGTGATTTAGCCTTGCAAGAAACTTCAAAAATATTAAAGCAGAATATCAAAGATGGGGATATTGTGGCCCGCTTGGGTGGAGATGAATTCATAATCATATCCGTTGTTGCCAATGAAGATGAAATCAAGCAATTAAATGATAAAATTGTTAATGCATTCGCCTTATTTAATAATGTTTCCACAAAACCCTATCGTCTTGAAATAAGTTCCGGGGCGGATGTTTATAATAAGCGCTTTTCCACTTTTGATCAATTCATTAGACATATTGATAATTTAATGTACGAAACAAAACGTTTTAAGAAAAAAATGAAAGAAAGTTAAACCAATTGATATGATATCTTACAAAGTGTCCAATTCACTATAAAAAAATGTTATGAGGATTCATAGAAAAAAATGTTTAACTTTGGCCATGAAGAAATGGATTATTTAAAATCTCGTGAACCG
>JBFXGS010000052.1:0-9763 GCA_050177775.1 Bacilli bacterium
GAAACAACAAACCCTAAAGAACTGAAGATAAGACCAAGAATAGCCCCAACGGCTAATTTTGCTCCTTCATAAGCAAAAATTATTTCATTGCCGAAAACCATGTAAGCCCCTTTGGTGTTTGCGGGAAGCATGGCTAAAAAAACAATCGATAATAAAAAGCTAAAGTTAATTGCAATGTTTAATATTTTTTTAGGAAGGGATTCTTCTTTATCAAAAATACAATAAATACCTAGAGCAATTGACAAAATCGCCGGCAAAAAGAAAGCCAATAAATTTAGAAAACTGAATTTGACGGAAGCACTTAGAAAAGCACCGAAGGCCGCAACTTGACCACCAAAAATGGCGGTCGTTCCTGTCATGATGATTTCATTATCATCTGTTTTTATAGCACTCAAGAAAGCTGAAAAAAACAATAAAAGGGAAAAGCACAGAACCATTAAAGGCAAAGACTTCTTAATTTTTTCTGACATGTCATACTCCTACTTTAAATATTATAAAATAATTCTTCTTAAATATCAAGTTAGAAAAAAAGAAAAAAATACCAATAAAAGCAAACTTGTGTTCGTATTTATTAATGGAGTAGAAAATAAAAAAACTTTATATTTTTATTTGCATACCCTACCTCCATCCTATAAATACGCCCTTTTATACTTTTTTGGGCAAAAATGCAATTCACTACCCCCAGTGGATTGCATTTTCCTTTTATATAGACTTTTTAAATAAACATTTTTTTATATAATTAATACACAAACAGACATTATTTATATATAGGAAGTGATGTTATAGAACTGAACCTGGCAACATTTTTGGACACTTTTATATATAGGGTGCTAGGTAATTATTAGCTGATTAAGATTATTAATGTTCCTGCCGGTTTAATTATGAGAATCACCAAAAAAAACATGGAAGTGTTTTTATGAAGCGCCAATAAAGAAAATCCTTATCCCAAAAACGGAAAAGAACGATTGGGACACGGTTTATATTGTGAGACGGTGATTGGCAAGGATGAACCGATGATTGTGGAAAACGCCATATCTTCGGAAGTATGGAAAGATAATCCCAATATTAAATTAAATATGATTTTTTACTTTGGACTTCCCATTAAATGGCACGATGGAGAATTTTTTGGAACCATTTGAGTTTTAGATAAAAAGAGAAACAATTTTCTGATGATTATCAAAAAATATTGCATCTTTTTAAAGAAACTATGGAAACGGATTTATATAACTTACAACTGATGGAGAATTTGAAAGCCGCAGCTCGATTAGATGTGTTAACCAATGTTGGCAATCGTCGGGCCATCTATGAATCAATCGACGCGGCGATTGCTGATTATCAGCACGATGGAAAACCTATTATCGTTGTCACTTTTGACTTGAACAAATTTAAATTAATTAATGATGAATTTGGTCATCAAGTAGGCGATAAAGTTTTAAAAGCCATTGCCACTTATTTTAATAGAAAGATTAAAGACGGAGATTTTATTGGGAGACTTGGTGGTGATGAATTTCTCCTAATCTTAAAAAACACGACCGAAAATCAAGCAGAAAACTTAATGCAAACGTTAATATGTAGTTTTTCGGAAGAACCAATCTTAATAAAATACCAAATAAAAATTAGTTATGGAATTAGTGAAGTTAGTGGAAAAAAGTGCAATTACAATTCTTTAATTAAATCAGATGATATTAAAATGATGAATAAGAAAAAAAATTAACCTTCTCACAATATTATTAAACAGTTATTCATATTATTAGCAGAAGGTTATTTGAAAAAAGATAAATGGCTATGAAAAGAATTATTTCGTTTTTTTACTTTTGTTTTTGGCTGGCATTTTCATGGGATGTTCCAATGCGGCTGATCATGTTTTTTTTACTGGGGAAACAATAATAGCCAACAATGAGATCCTTGATTCGGAAAAGGACAAGATTGGAGAAATTGATGATTTAATTATCCATGAAGAAGAACCAAACCCAAGTTATGTTTTAGGTAAGGAAGAAGATCCTCAAGAAGAAAGCACTCCTCCGGAACTAAAACCGATTAATGATGTTTGGATGCCCCGGATTATTGCTCCCGATTTCGAAATAAGAATGGATATAGAACAATTTGACAATTTACCTAGTTTGTATGAAAGTTTTATTAATAAGGACTATAAAGTTTCCATCATGATTGACATCATCAATCCTTATGAACCTGATTTGGTTAATGATGATACGATCGAGTATACTAATTCTAAAATAAAAGAATATGGAATTGGTGATTTAGGATGTTCCTATAAATGGTATACAAGAACCGTTTATATCAATGGACCTTTTGTTTCATTTGATCAATTTGTTGATCTCTTTACTCTTGCCCAAAAAGAAGATGTCAAGGTTGATATTTTGATTTATTTAGGATAATTTAGAGAAATTCTTTTCCTTTTATGAAAACGCCAATCCTTAATGGATGGCCCTTTTTTAGTTAATTGATGAAAAGATTTAAACTTTATGGTAAAATGAATTAATATTAAATTTTGGAGGATTAATGAAAAAGTTTTTTTGGCGAATTTATCAATTTATTTTTAAGCTGGTTGCTTACTTTCTACCATGGCGAAAACCCATATTGTTAAGTGGAGCTGGTGCCGTTTTAAAAGTACCGGAAGAACTAATCAAAATAAAGGTGTCAAAAGTGCTGGTTGTCACCGATTTGGGAATTGTGAAAACGGGATTAATGGAACCGCTATTAAACGAACTGAAGAAAAATAAGATTGAATATGTTATTTATGATAAAACCGTTCCTAATCCGACTATTACCAATATTGAAGAAGCAACGATCATGTATCATCAACATTCATGTCAAGCTTTAATTGGTTTTGGGGGCGGAACGGCCATTGATTGTGCCAAAGGGGTTGGTGCCAAAATAGTTAGACCGAAAAAACCGATTGCGAAAATGAAAGGTGTTTTAAAAGTCGGAAAACGACTTCCTCCCTTGTTCGCGATTCCCACCACGGCGGGAACGGGAAGCGAAGCTACTTTGGCAGCGGTTGTTACCAATAGTCAAACTCATGAAAAATATGCCATTAATGATGTCGTTTTAATTCCCAAGTATGCTGTTCATGATCCGCTTTTAACCGTTAATCTTCCCAAACATTTGACTTCCACAACCGGAATGGATGCTTTAACGCATGCTGTTGAAGCCTATATTGGCAACAGCAACACCAAAGCAACATTAGCTTGTGCAAAAGTCGCCATTACTTTAATATTTGAAAATTTAGAAAAAACATATCAAGATGGAAAAAACGTCGAAGCTCGGGAGAAAATGTTGCTGGCTTCTTATTATGCCGGCCTGGCTTTCACAAGAGCTTATGTTGGCAATGTTCATGCGATGGCTCACACCTTTGGCGGTTTTTACCAAGTTCCTCATGGCCTGGCCAATGCCATTATTCTCCCTTATGTTTTAGATTATTATGGAAAAAAAGCCTCTAAAAAACTTTCACAATTAGCTGATCTTGTGAAAATATGTGATGATGACGATTCAGAAGCGCAAAAAGCACAGAAGTTTATCAAGGAAATAATGCTTATGAATCAAAGAATGAACATCCCTAATTACATTATGGTTCCTAATCAAGACAACATTCCAACGATGATAAAGCGCGCTTATCAAGAGGCTAACCCTTTATATCCCGTCCCCATGATGTTTGATAAAAAGGATTTTGCTGTTTTATTTAATAAAGTTATTAAGTTTGAAGGAGATAACAAATGAAAGCCATTATTACAAAAAATGCTCCCCAAGCTGTAGGAGCTTATAGTCAAGGCCAATTAGCAGGAAACACCCTTTATGTATCCGGACAAATTCCTTTTGTTCCAGAAACAATTACTTTAATTAGTCAAAACATCAAAGAGCAAACCCAACAATGCTTGGATAATATTCTGGGGATTGTGAAAGAAGCGGGAATGACGAAAGAGAACATTGTTCGTTGTACGGTTTATATGACGAATTTAACCGATTTTCCTTTAATGAATGAAGTTTATGGAGCTTTCTTTGGTGACCACAAACCATCACGCGCGGCGGTTGGCGTTGTTGCTCTACCTAAAAATGTGCAAATTGAAATTGATGCCATTGCTGTAAAAGAATAATATTACAAAAAATATATTTATATTTAAATATATTTTTTTGTTTTTTATCGTATTTAATCAAATTGACTAATGACAAATGACATAATAAGTAGTACAATAATATGAAAGAAAAAAGAGGTATCCTATGTTAGTAATAAAAAACTTATCTAAAACTTATGCTGGTGGGAAATTAGCTGTCGATGATATTTCTCTTACGATTGGCGATGGCGAAATTTTTGGGTTCATTGGACATAACGGTGCCGGAAAAACTACCACTTTAAAAAGTGTTGTCGGAATCCTTGATTTTGAAAAAGGCGATATTTTCTTAAATGGGAAATCCATCAAAAAACAACCAATTGAATGCAAACAAGAAATAGCTTATATCCCTGATAATCCTGATTTGTATGAACAATTAACCGCCATTCAATATTTGAACTTCATTTGTGATATTTATCGAATTTCTTCCAAAGATCGTAATGAAGATATCGCGAAGTATGCTGAGATGTTTGAAATAAAGATAAATTTAGGTGATTTAATTTCTTCTTATTCGCATGGAATGAAACAAAAACTGGCTTTGATTTCGGCTCTTGTTCGAAAACCTAAACTATTGGTCCTTGATGAACCTTTTGTCGGATTAGATCCAAAAGCCGCTTTTCAAGTCAAAGAATTAATGAAAGAACTTTGTGCTAATGGTTCAAGTGTTTTCTTTTCAACCCATGTATTGGAAGTTGCTGAAAAATTATGCCATCGTGTTGCAATCATTCAAAAAGGCAAAATTGTTGCTTACGGAACCATGGATGAAGTCAAGGGCGATAAATCATTAGAAGATGTTTTCTTGGAGCTCGTTAACCATGCGTAATTTTTGGATTTTATTAAAATATAATTTAATACATACCTTAAGTTTAAATAAACTTAATTCAAAAACAAAAGAAGGGAAAATCTCCTTACTGATGATTTTCTTTGTTGTCCTTGGAGGAATTTTTGGTTTTGCAATTGCTTTTTTCTATATGTTTATGTTTGGCTCGGCATTAAATGAGGGTGAATTTCCCGAACTGATCTTATTAATGGGAATTGTGGCGGGGTTTATGTTTATTCTCTTAATGACCATTACTAAGGCAAATAGTACTTTATTTAGGAGTCGGGACTATGATTTGTTGATGAGTTTACCGGTTAAACCATCGGTCATTATTGCCAGTAAATTAGTTTATATTTTAGCAATCAATTACATGATGTTTGCGATTGTTTATTTTCCTACCGTTGTCGTTTATGCCCTTTTCAACGAAACAAATGTGTTGTTTTGGAGCTTAATGCTTCCAACGTTCTTGTTAGTTCCTTTATTGCCAATCGCTTTTTCATCGATAATTGCTTATTTGTTTGGCTTTATTACCCCCAAGATTAAATACAAGAATTTAACATCCATCCTATTTTCATTATTGTTGTTGTTCTTGTTTATGTATGCCAGTTTTCAATCATCGGTCATCGAAGAAGACCCCAATGCTTTTGCTTTAATCATGAAAGGAGCATTAGGAAAGATTTATTATCCCGGTCAAATTGCTTACCAAGGGATGAGAGGAAATATAACTGATTATTTAATTTTTATGGGAATATCGATTCTTCCTTTTATTGGCTTTGTTTGGCTGCTAAGTAAGAATTACATGGGAGCCAATGCTCGCGGTAATAGCAGTTATGTTAACAAAAACTATGAAATGAAAATAATGCAATCTTCTGATCAAAAGAAAGCCATGATTAAAAAGGAATTAAAACGTTATTTTGGTTCTTCCATTTATGTTCTTAATACATTGGTTGGACCGATGATGTCGACTTTTTTGTTGATTTTTATGTTGGTTGGGGAAGAATCCATTCTTTCATCCATCCCTGCCGGAGCAATTACTCCGGATACCATTTCCATGGTCATCGTTGCGATTGCCACCTTTGCCATGGGTATGACTTCCACAACCGCCAGTTCGATTTCCATTGAGGGAAAACAATTTTGGATTTTAAAGAGTTTGCCTCTATCGCCACAACAAATATTTAATGGTAAACTACTTGTGAACTACTTGATTTCGTTCCCGTTTGTTATTATAAACGGCATCTTAGCTTTGATAGTTTTTGATTTTTCCATTTGGAATGCTTTCTTTATGGTGTTAATTCCGGGCTTCATGGTTATCATCATGAGCTATGCGGGATTGTATTTCAATTTGTTGCTTCCTCGTTTTGATTATGAAAGCGACGTGCGAGTTGTGAAACAAGGAATGGCCGTCTTAATTACCATGTTAGTCGGTTTTATTAGCAACGGGTTAGTCATTTTTGCTGGCGTCATGGGGGTGCTCTTCTTCACTCCGATGGTTGGTTTCTTATTAGCTTTATTAACGACCATCTTAATAGCCGCTTGTTTTATATACTTAGTTCAAACGCATGGCATTAAACTCTTTAACCGTTTAAACGGGTAAAAGATTATTCATCGAAAAACCACTTAGTAATAAGTGGTTTTTGTGGTATAATGGGAAAAAGAAAAAAAATAAAGGAGAAATTATGAAAAAACGTAATACCTTTTGGGTGATGATCGGAATTGGCGTTGCGATTGTTATCTTGTTAATTTTAATCAGTAGCATTCTTTCGGTAGGTGAAAGACTGCGCTCTTTGTCAGTGTATATTGAATATGTATTCTATGGTTTATCGGTTTTATTGGTTTATTTTTTGATTATCAACCCGGTTCGCATCATATTATTTGCTCCAATGTTTTCTTTGGATATTGTTTTGGGCAACCAAAAAAACAAAACCATTAAAAAGCGTTTAGCCAAGAATTTAATAAGAAGCGAAGCCCTAAAGCCTGAAGAAAAACAAACTTTAATCGAAGGATTAAAAGATCAAAACACCCTTGATGAAAAATTAAAGCTTTATTTTAATAAAACTTTAAAAGTGGAAATCAATAAGATTGTTTTACAAAATGCGAAAACCGCGATGATTTCAACGGCTATTTCTCAAAATGGTCGCCTGGATTTAATTACTATTTTGGTAATTAATTTAAAAATGATTAAAGAAATTGTTGTGAAGTGTGGATTTAGGCCTTCTTATGCGAAACTAGGAAAATTATCGGCCAATGTCTTGGGGACGGCTTTGATTGCTGAAGGATTGGAAGGGCTGGATTTCAATGATATTTTTCCCGCTTCCACAACTAATTTCTTATCGGAAATTCCTTTAATTAAGCCTTTGGCATCAAGCATCATTCAAGGAATCTCCAATGCTTTATTAACGATTAGAGTTGGGATTATTACCAGAAAATATTTGTACTCCGAGTACAAACATTATGAGATAAGCGAAGTCCGTCGGGATTCTATCAAAGAGTCAATTAAACTTCTTCCCGCCGTCTTAAAAGAAGCCTTGACCTTTTTACCAAATCAAGTCGCCAAACTATTCCAAAAACGAAAATTGACCCCCGAAGAACAAGAAATATACGATGCCATGCAAACAGCTTCGGTGTAAAAGCTTGTGAAAACATCACTTGGTTTTGCTTATAAAAGTGCGAAAATACTTGCAAAAGAGTAAGTTTTTTAGTATAATAATTAAGCATAACTAGGGGTATAGTTCAATGGTAGAGCAGCGGTCTCCAAAACCGTAGATGAGGGTTCAAATCCTTCTACCCCTGCCATGGCGGCCGTGGCGAAGTGGTTAACGCATCGGATTGTGGCTCCGACACCGCGTGGGTTCGATTCCCATCGACCGCCCCATATAAGAAGTAAAAGCTTAATACAAAGGTATTGAGCCTTTTTTATTTGAAGAAAGAAAGAAATATCCCTATATTCAAGATACTTTGTTATAGAAATTGAAATTATTCACTATTTAAAGCAAATTAATAAAAATATGATTTTACTCAATAATAAAGAAATTTATATTTTTATATCATTTGAATTATTATTATGACAAATACATCAAATATTTAAAGACAATAACATCAAATATATAAAGACAAAAACATCAAAATAATATTGACAAATGCATTAAAAATGATATAATATAACCAAGAAGGTGGTTATATGTATAAATATAGATTATTAGAAAAAACGTTAAGGGAATATTTAAATACATTTAAGGCGGTTGCTTTAGTTGGACCGAAATTTTGTGGGAAAACAACTTTGTCAGAACAATTTGCAAAATCGAGCATCTATCTTGACTCCTTAAATAAGAACGATTACCAAACGATGCTTCAACTGAATAAAACTGAATTTTTATCTTCACCTTATCCTAAATTAATTGACGAATGGCAATTAATTCCAGAAACATGGGACATAATAAGACATGAAGTAGACCATCTAGATGGTAGAGGTTTTTTCATATTGACTGGATCATCTGCTGCTAATTTAGAAAACACGATACACTCTGGTGCTGGAAGAATAGGAAGATTAATGCTAAGACCAATGAGCTTATATGAGGCAGGTATCTCATCTGGAGAGATATCATTACAAAAACTATTTTCTAAGAGTTCAATTGATTACAAAAAGTGTCATGTAACTGTTGAAGAATATGCAAAGTGGATAATCAAAGGTGGTTGGCCAGAAGGACTAGAAGATAGTGAACAACAAGCTATTCGAAGAATGCAATCTTATGTGGATGCATTAGTAAAAGAAGATATCAACAAAGTGAGTTCAAAGAAATACAACGAAAATCGAACAAGAAAGATTTTAGAATCTTTAGCTAGGTATACTGCTTCTGAAGCCTCTAATCAAAAAATTCTTAATGATCTTTATACAATAGAGTCATCAACCGCAGAAAATACATTACTTGATTATTTGGATGTTTTAAATAAGTTATATATAATTGAAGATTTGAAAGCATGGAATCCTAACCTAAGAAGTAAAACAGTCATTAGGAGCACACCGGCACGTTTTTTCATTGATCCATCTATTGGTTCTACAGTATTAAAATTAACAAGCTCAAGATTACTAAAAGATTTTGAAACTTTTGGTTTGTTTTTTGAAGCACTAGTCATTCGTGATCTTAGAATATATGCTGAAAGTTTAGGTGGAGATGTATTTCGATATAAAGATAAAACCGGATTGGAAATAGATGCTATTATTCAATTACAGGATGGGTCTTGGGGAGCAATACAAGTCAAAATGGGTTCTCACTTGTTTGATGATGCAGCTGATAAATTGATTAAATTTGCAACAAAAATAGATATAGAAAAAATGCAGGAACCTAAGTTTCTTGCAATCATTTCTGCTACTGAATATGCCTATCAAAGAGAAGATGGTGTATATATTATTCCACTTGGAATGCTTAAAGACTAAATGTTTGATTACAGAAGAAATTTATATGAACCAAACTTGAATACATCAATATTAATTTAAAAATAAATAGTATTTAAATTTACTCAAAAGCGAAATTAATCGCTTTTTTCTTTAGCAGATAAATAAAATGGGTACTAATCGGATAATGATGAATTGGAAATGATATGAGACTAAATAAATCAAAAAAAGAAGATAAAGAACAAAGGGGTTAGGGGGAATGGGTCCCCCTAATAGATGGAGAAAATTGAAAATTAAAATAAACATAGATAATTAACTTTGTTTGCAATAATTAACTCAATTCGCTTTTGAATAGGAGTTTTAAAATTCAAAGGGGTCATACCAATCCGATTCGAACGATATAAATATCTTTGCATTTGCTTGTTT
>JBFXGS010000053.1:0-9763 GCA_050177775.1 Bacilli bacterium
ACGCTTGTGAAGTCAGTTTAGATTTAGATAACCGCAGAAAAAACAAAAAAATCAACGAAGATTATCGTAATATTAAAAACGAAACCGATGTCATATCCTTTGAAGCTAATGAAGATGGTTATTTTGGTGATATTTTTATTTGCATTGATAAAGTTTTTGAACAAGCAGAAAATTATGGCCACAGTGTAGAACGAGAATATGCTTTTTTACTTGTCCATGGTTTATTACATTTATTAGGTTATGATCATCTTAATAGTGAAGATGAAAAAATAATGTTTGCAAAACAAGAAGACCTTTTATCGAAAACAATTTATACAAGAACAACAACATTAAAGGAGTTGCCATGAACAAAACTGATTATCAACATTTATATGAAGCGGCATCAAAAGTTGCTAACCAAGCCTATGCTCCATACTCAAAATTTCATGTTGGGGCGGCTTTATTAATGGCGGATGGGAAAATAATTACCGGTGCCAATATTGAAAATGCCTCTTTTGGGTTAACCAACTGCGCGGAACGAAGTGCCTTATTTTCCTGCTATTCCATGGGATATCGGAAAAAAGATATCGTCGGCATGCTGGTCATCGGTCCTACCAAAGGTCCCGTTTCCCCGTGCGGAGCTTGTCGGCAAGTCATGTCGGAATTAGTCAATCCCGATGTTGAAGTGGTCATGACTAATTTTAACCACGATGACTTAACTGTCACAGTCAAAGACTTATTACCATTTGGGTTTGCGAAAGAAGATCTTCATGAATGATATAAAGTTTAAATCCGGTTTTGTGGCTTTAATCGGCCGCCCCAATGTGGGAAAATCAACATTGATAAACGCCTTTTTAGGAAAGAAGATTTCCATTGTCAGTGATAAACCCCAAACAACGCGCAATAAGATATTAGGCATTCACACTTCCCCAAGTGAACAAGTGCTGTTCATTGATACACCCGGAATTCACAAACCAAAACATGAACTTGGCGAAATGATGAATCATCTTTCCTTAGATACCTTAAATGATGTTGATTTAATTCTTTACAACATTGATGGAAATGAGGCTTTTGGCAGCGGTGATTTATTTGTCATTGATCAATTGAGAAAAGTAAAAACAGAAGTCATTTTAGTTGTCAATAAAATTGATCTTGTTAAAAACAAAAACCCATTACTAATCAACATCAATAAATTTGCTCAAGCTTTTGCTTTTTCCGAAGTTTATTATGTTAGTGCTTTGACATCGGAAAATGTTCCGAAGTTATTCAAAGCCATCGTTGAACATTTGGATGAGGGACCTCAATATTATCCTGAAGACCAAATGACGGATTATCCAGAGCCATTTATTATCGGAGAAATGATAAGAGAAAAGGTTTTAATGTTAACCAGAGAAGAAATTCCACATTCCGTAGCTGTGGTAATTGAAGAAATGAAGGAAAATGCCGAAAACCCAGAGTTGTTAGATATTCGCGCCCTAATTTATGTGGAAAAAGCCAGCCAAAAAAAGATTATTATTGGGCGAAATGGGGAAATGATTAAAGAAATTGGCACGTTGGCAAGGAAAGACATTGTCATGTTGCTTGGCCAAAAAGTTTATCTTGAACTGTGGGTAAAAGTTGAAGAAGATTGGCGTAATAAACGCTCGCAACTTAAAAAAATGGGTTATTTTATTCAATCAGAATAAAAGGAGTAATATGACATTAACGGAAGGCATCATCATTAAAACGCAAATTTATCAAGAAAATTCCAAAATGGTTTGGGTTTTAACGAATGATAATTACGCCAGTTATTTAATGCGTGGCAGTGCTAATCCCAAAAGTCATAATTTCCATTTTTCAAATGAATTAACCAAAATTCGTTTTCAAACTTCTGAACGTTCTCGAAATGATTTTTTGATCATTACTGGTGGCGAAGTCCTCAACAATTTTACTTCCATTAAATTAGATGTGGAAAAAATGAAATCCACTTTAGTGATTTTAGATACGATTAACCAATTGGCAAATCATATTGATGACAAAAGCACTTTATTTTCTTTTTGTGACCAAATCCTAAATTTAATCAATGATCGTTTTCATCATTATTATTTACAAATCTTTCGGTTAAAACTGCTTTATTTGCTGGGAGTAGGACCTATTTTTTCAAAATGTGTTAATTGCGACAAACCGATTAGTAATGGAACTTTTGATTTATATAATGGTGGCATGGTTTGTGATCAATGCCATAACTTGACAATGACTTATTACGATCCCGATGTGATTGAGATTGTGAAATTTTTTTATTTGACAAAGTTAGATTACTTAACCAAGGAAGTTTTGGAAAAAGTTCCCAATCATTTATTCGAAGTGAGCCAATTTTTAGATAATTATTATAATCACTTTTTGAGTTTTTCCAGTCGGGCTGAAGCTATTTTAAAAAATTTTTAAAGCAAAGGGGCAATACTTGCCCGTTTTTCATTTGTGCAATTGTTCAAAAAGGTATTCACTTTTCTTTTCACTTGTGTTATAATAATCAAGGTTTATGCAGTAAATTTAGAGGAGGTTCATCGTGTTTATTAAGAGTAAAGGAACGCATATTTCAGAACACAAAGGACATAAAGAAATGTCTTTAAAAAGCCCGCATGTGGAATTTTTAAATCCAACCAATGTTTTTATTCCCCTCGTCGAGCAAAATGCTGCTTGTGAAGTTAGTGTGAAAGTTGGAGATTATGTAAAAGTTGGCCAAATAATTGCCAACAAAACGGGAACTTTTTGCTCCCCAATTCATGCAACAATCAGTGGTGAAGTAATTTCCATTAACCAAAAAATGTGGCATGCATCTGGTAAAATGGTTGCAACCATTCAAATTAAGAATGATTTTAATGAAGCAAAAGTAGATTTAATTAAACCGCAGGATGCATCATCTTTCACAAAAGAACAAATCATTGAAGCCGTACGGGTTAATGGGGTCGTGGGTTTAGGTGGAAGCGGTTTTCCGACCTATTTTAAATTAAAAGTCAATAAACCTATGGATGTCGTCATCATCAATGCTGCTGAATGTGAGCCATATATTACAGCTGATTACACCTTAATTAAAGAGCATCTTGACCAGTTGATTCGTGGGATTAAATATCTGATGAAAGCCGTTGATGCCCCAAAAGGTGTGATTGCCATCAAAGAAAATAAAAAAACTTTAATTCAAAAAATCAAATTAAGTTTAGAAAGAGAACCTAACATTTCTGTTTTTGAACTAAAAGATGAATATCCCGCTGGTTGGGAAAAATATATTGTCCAACGGATAACCAATAAAAATTATTGTTCTTTACCAAGCGAAGTCGGTGCTATTGTGAATAATGCCGCCACCGCTGTGGCTGTTTGCTCAGCTGTTGAAGATAATATGCCCCTTGTTGAAAAAATGGTGACCATTACCGGTGATGGAATTAAAGAACCAACCAATGTATTTGTTAAAATCGGAACCAAAGTAAGCGATATTATTGAGAAAATTGGCGGTTATGCTGATAATCTTAAAGAAGTATTTTTTATTGCCGGTGGACCAATGACGGGAAAGAGTATATTTTCCGATCAAATGGTTGTGAATCGTTCTTTATCGAGCGTCGTGGTCATGTCTAAAATGATAAGAGAAGATAATCCTGAATGCATGGGCTGTGGAAAATGCACGGAAGTATGCCCGGTTTGGTTGTCACCAATTCAAATAAAACAAGCTTTTGATGCCAAAAACACTGATTCCATGGTCGAATTGAAAGCCAATTTATGTATGCAATGCGGTTTATGTTCTTATATTTGCCCATCAAGAATTGAGTTGACGGAAGCAGTTTCGAAAGCAAAAGCCGAAGTCATGAAGAAAAGGTGAACAAAATGAATAATCAACGTAAATTAATTTTAGGGAAAGAACCTTTTATTCGAAAAGCTGATAATCCAGCATATGGAACAAAAATTATCATGCGGGATTTTATCTTGGCATTATTGCCGTTAATTATTTTCGCATGGATTAAAAATGGATTATTGCCTTTTATTAATCATGATATTACTTCCGTATGGCGCATGCTTTATCCGCTTATCTTTATTATCATGGGGGGATTAACAGCCGTAATTGTCGAGTTCGTTTATTATCGATTTTTATTAAAAGATCAAAACTATAAAAAAACGCTCAAGAATTCTTTTGGTGCCATTCCTGGTCTTTTGTTAGCGATGATTTTGTCAATCAGCACTCCGCTTTGGGTTCTGATCATTGGTGTTGTTTTTGCGGTGGTGATTGGTAAACTTTTATTTGGTGGATTTGGAAATAATATTTTTAATCCCGCTTTAATCGGTTACTTGTTTTTAACAGCTGCCTACTATTCGGCCATTAGTTCGGGAAATGGTTTCTTAAACCCTAGTGAAATCATTGCTGGAGCAACACCGATGACGATTCTCAAGCAAGACCCCATTGCTAATGTTGCCGTTTTAATTAACCAATATGGGCTTTGGAAAATGTTTTTAGGTTTAGTACCAGGTGCGATTGCGGAAACAAGTGCGCTATTATGCTTAGTTGCGATGATCTTTTTGATCATTCGAAAAGTCATTAATTGGCGGATTCCTGCTTTCTTTTTGGGAACGGTTTTTGTCTTAACATATATCATCGGTGCCTTTAATGGTTATGGATTAAGTTTGGAATTTGCTTTATTTAGCTTATTCAATGGCGGATTAATGTTTGGAGCCGTTTTTATGGCCACAGAACCGGTAACAAGCCCCAAAACGCCGAATGGTAAAATCATTTTTGCCATAGGTCTAGGTGTTTTAACCGTATTATTCCGTTTCAAAGGTAATATGCCGGAAGGCGTTGCCTCTTCAATTTTAATTATGAATTTATTTACCGTTATTATTGATCGAACATCCGCAAAATTAAGAGTAAGCGGAAACTTCAAAAAAATGGTTTTAACTTATTCATTAATCGGTTTATTATTTGCGGGAATCGGCGTTTATGCCATGAGTGGATACACTACTCCGAACACGGACCCCATCATTAGTTTATCAACAAAGGCGCAAGATTTTAATACGTTGAAATTTAAATATACTTTCTTGGTCGATGGACAAGAAGTGGTTGTGACCATGGATCAACAATACACCATCAACCAAATAAGTGTTGCTGATTATAACAATGATGAATTTAAAGCTTTATTCTTAACGCAAATCAATGTCAACAAAATGACAAGTTTTGTTACCGCTATACAAGAAACCGAAACAAATTTAATTGTGACGGTATCTTCCAAAGGCTTTGCTTCGTCGATTTTGGCGGATATCGTTTTTGGTGCTGATAATAAGATTGCTAGCTTAACCGTTAATACCGAAAACGAATCGTACAATGATGATTACAATGATGGTTGGAGTATCGCTAATGGTCATCCAAATGCCGTTTTACCGCCCCTCATTGTTGCTAATCAAGACGATTTAAGTGCTGTTACCCTTGTAAGTGGCGCATCCGTAACCTCGAATGCCATTATCACTGCAACAAAAACCGCTAAAGATTATCTATCAAGTTTAACAAATAACGATAATTTAAGAATGACGGGAAAAGAACAAGACTACAATACACTGGGTTTTGTTTACATTTTCCGCCAAGGGGCGAATCGTTACGTTGTGAAAACAGATGCAAGTTATGCGATTACTAATGCCATTGATGAAACTTTACGAACCAACTTTACAACGCTTATCAATGCTAATTTATTTTCTAATTATGTTGAAAGTGTCGAATTAGGAGTTGGTTTTACGAAAGTTACGGTCGTCACCGGTGGTTATGCCAGTGAAATTACTTCGGTAGTAACCTTTGATGATGCCGATGTAATTACCGCTTTTACTTCCAATATTTCGGGCGAATCATTTACTGATGATTATAATTCCGGTTACAATACGGAAAATGGTAATCCGGGAACGGATATTCCGGCTTCCATTATAACTAGTCAAAATGATTTGTCCTTGGTTTCCGTAATCAGTGGGGCATCGGTCACTTCACGAAGTATCTTGGCTGCCGCCAAATTGGCAATGGCTTACATGGAGGCTCAAAATGGGTAAACCGTTAAAATATTCATTAATATTAATTGTTTTGGGAATTATTGCGGGTTTTTTATTGGCTTTTGTGAATAGTATCACTTCGGAAATCATCTATGAACGCCAACAAGCTGAACTTAAAGCTGCTTTAGAAGAATATTTTCCTTATGAGGCGTACAGTGTTGATCAATCAAGTCAATACAGTAATTTGAATACCAAAATCAATGCCATTTATTTTGGCTTTGGCGCGGATAATAAGTTAGCCGCCGTCATTTATAAAACCAAAGCTCAAGGATACGGTGGTGATGTCATTAGTTTGGTTTGCATCGGTGTTAATGGGAAAATTGTTGACGCGAAAATGATTGAAGCGACAAAAGAAACGCCCGGAAAAGGCGATAAACTTTTTGATCATGACTTTACGATTGCCAATGAATCGGTTGATTCATATTCAACCGAAATAGTCTCGGGGTCAACGGTGACATCAAATGCCGTTATTGATGGAATTGATGCGGCCATCAGTCACTTTATTACCATAGAAGGTACTTTAGGAGGAATAACCAATGACTAAACGTGAAAACTTCCTCAAAGGTTTTTGGAAAGAAAATCAGATTTTAGTTTCGATGCTTGGGTTATGCGCTCCGCTTGCCATCACAACATCGGTAGAAAATGCTTTAGGAATGAGCGTTGCGCTAATGTTCGTCTTAATCTTGTCGAACGTCATTATCGCGGCCATTCGTAAGTTTGTTCCCAACGAAATCAGAATTCCGATTTTTATTGTCGTGATTGCGACTTTGGTTACTTTGGTTGAAATGCTGATGGCGGCTTATTTACCGGCTTTATCCAAGAGCTTAGGAATTTGGATTCCCTTAATCGTAGTTAACTGCATTATTTTAGGACGAGCTGAAGCTTATGCATCCAAAAATAATGTACTGGATTCGTTAATTGACGCCATTGGCATTGTCATTGGTTACGCCTTGGTTTTAATTTTAATATCCGTCATTCGTGAATTTTTAGGAACGGGCGGAATTACTATTTGGGGTGATTTGAAATTTAATTTAAATGATTTATTTCAAAGGACGGATGATAATCAATTCTCATTTTTCACTAATTTCTTTATGACACCAACAAGTGCTTATATTGTCTTAGGATTGTTAATTGGTTTTGCAAATATCATAAATCGAAAAAAGGCGGTGACTAAGTAATGAGTTTTGGTGAAATTTTAACATTAGCTTTTAGTGCCATTTTAGTAGAAAACGTTATTTTATCCCGATTCTTAGGAACTTGTCCTTTCTTAGGCGTTTCTTCCAAGCGTGAATCTGCTGTCGGTATGGGTTTAGCTGTCGTTTTTGTCATTACTTTATCAAGCGTTATCAGCTGGGCTTTGTTTGAATTCATTTTAGCACCTTTTGATATGGTGTTTATGTCGACGATTGTTTTTATTCTCGTGATTGCTTCGTTAGTCCAAATCATTGAAATGTTTTTAAAGAAAGTCTCACCGGCATTATATAAGGGCTTAGGAATTTATCTTCCCTTAATTACCACTAATTGTGGTGTTCTGGGAATGGCAAAAATTGTTGCCACTCCCGATTACAATTTATTAACTTCTTTTGTTATGTCTTTTGCTTCATCAATTGGTTTCTTACTGGTCATTTACATTTTCTCATCATTACGTGAAAAGATTGATAATGGCAATGTTCCCGCCCCTTTTAAAGGTGTTCCGATTGCGTTAATCATGGCCGGTTTAATGGCAATGATTTTTGCGAAGTTTGTTGGGGTGATTTAAGATGGCGCTTTCCGTTTTTCAAACATTTTTGTTGCCAGTGATTGTTTTAGCGGGTTTAGGCGGAATTTTTGGAGTGCTCTTAGCGATTTTATCAAAGGTATTCGCCGTTGAAGTTGATGAACGTTTCGAAAAAGTCTTAGGAATGTTGCCGGGATATAATTGTGGAGCTTGTGGTTATCCGGGGTGCCAAGGTTTAGCCGAACAGATTGTTGCCGGTAAAGCCGATCCGATTAAATGCAAACCCGGAAAAGAAGAAATGCGTCTTAAAATTAAAGCTTATTTAGCGGAAGTTTCTCAAGAATTAAAACAAGAGAACAAATAAAAATATAGTAAACATTTACATTTTTGAAATGCTAATTTTGAGTTGATTTTTAAAATTATCGTGCTATAATATATATGTCTCAATTAGAGGAGGAAAGACACATGTTTAAAAAATTATTAGTCCTTTTAGTTGTCGTTGCTTCTGTATTTGCTTTATCAGCATGTAAGAAGGAAAGAACTTACGCTGCTGATGGAGTTTATACTGCTTTTTCAGCTGATCTCACAAGCAAATCAGGGCCGCAAATGACTTCCGTTTCCGTTACTATTGAAAACGATGAAGTTAAATCATTCTTTATTGATTGCAAGCAATCTTATGTAACTGCTTATGTTTTAGGAGATAATCCAGAAACAACGGGAGTTGTGGAAACAGATTTCCCAACTAATACTCCAAAGACTTTTGCTTTTAATGCTGAATCAAAAAAAGAATTAGGCTTAAAGTATGGAATGCACAATGCTGATGACACTACAAATAGTTATATAAAACAAGATTTAACTACACAAGCGGGTCGTGACGCATATCAAGCATACTTAACAGCATCTGGAAAAAAAGAATGGTTCCAACAAGCTAACTTATTGGAAGCTTACTTCTTAGCCCATGATCCTGCAACTATTACGGTTGATGCTACATCCAAAGCGATTAACAATGTTACGGGCGTTACAATTAAAGATGGTGGCTATTCAGCATTAGCAACTGAAGCTTTAGCTCTTGCAAAAGAAGGAAAAGTTCAAGTTGTAAAAGCATCAGGAGCTAACATTGTTTGGGTTACGGCTCAAGTAAATGAAGAGGGCGAATTCGAAAGCATCTTAATTGATACTTTACAAGGAAAAGTCGCTGCCGGTAAATTTGCTTGGAATGCTAAGAGTAAACAAGAATTAGGTTATTTATACGGGATGCACAATGCTGATAATACCGCTGCAAGTTACACTAAACAAGATTTAACAACTGAAGCCGGCTTAAATGCTTACAAAGCTTATTTAACAGCTTCTGGCAAAAAAGAATGGTTTGAACAAGTTAAATTATTGTCTGATTATGTTTTAGCAAATGGTTGGGATGGCAAAATTGTTGCTTTAACAACTGGTAAATTAGACACTGCTGCATCAGCTGCTGCTCTTGCCAGTGTATCGGTTACTGTTGCTGAATATACAGAATTATTAGAAGAACTTTGCGATATTTTTGAATAATGTCTAAATCAAGCTTGAGGGTTTTCCTTCAAGCTTTTTTTATTTGAATAAATTTGACTTTATTTTCGTTATATTAACGTTAAGAAACAAACTATTTCATAAAAAGAGGGCGGGCTTTTTTCCTTTACATATCTTGAAATTTATGCTATCATTAATATTAATGCAAAGGAGTTGATTTTTGTGGAAAAATTTACTATGGATCAATTAGTGAGTTTTTTAAAGCAACAAGGTTTCGTTTTTCAAGGCAGTGAAATTTATGGCGGACTTGCCAATGCCTGGGATTATGGACCTTTGGGTGTTGAATTGAAGAATAATATTAAGAAAGTTTGGTGGAAAGCTTTCGTTCAAGATACTCCTTATAATGTCGGAATGGATAGTGCCATTTTAATGAATTCCCAAGTTTGGATTGCTAGTGGACATGTCGGTGGCTTTAGCGATCCTTTAACAGATTGTAAAAAATGTGGAATTAGATACCGT
>JBFXGS010000054.1:0-9652 GCA_050177775.1 Bacilli bacterium
AAATTCATTATCAGCAAATGGCAAAGGGTTGGTCATATCATAAAGAATGGCCTCTATCATGTAACCCTCTTTTTTAGCAACCATTATTTCACTTTCAATTTGTTTTTTTGAATAATCCAGCACGGTACAATTAGCCCCTAAAGCCGCAAAAATAGGCATTTGTTGTCCACCACCGGAAGCTAGTCCCAGAATCTTTAAATTTTTTAAAGACTTGGGAAACCAATTCTTGGGCATGGGTTTGGTCGGAGTCAATAAAACATCCCATATCCCTTGTTTGGCTTTTTCAAATTGGTCATGCGTAATGGGGATACCCCATTCCCAGCCTTCCTCAACCCATTTATCAATAGTAAATGCATTAAAATCCGTATATTTTTCTTTCATATGTCTTGCTTCTTTCTTCTTTTAAAAAAATGTTATTCAAAAAGTTCGTATTTTTCCAAATCAATATCTTCTTTATTCATTTGTGTTTTTCCTTCAATGACCCGATAACTTTTCCCGTCTTTGCTAGTAATCACATCCCCAATGTGAAAATTAGCCTTGACTGGCAAATAAAAGTACTTAACGTCCCATCCAAAAGGATAACTTTCAACCGTAATTATCATGTATTTGATTTCTTGTTTCATGTAAGTTTTTTCTTTGTTACGTTTTTAGATTTATTTCCTTTTGTGTTTTTTACCAACCAAGCCATATTATAGCATGTAAAAAGCTTATTTGAAACTACTATACATGAAAAAAACGGTTTAATGCTCCATTAAACCGTCAATTGCCAACTGGTCGAGATGGTGGGATTTGAACCCATGGCCTCTTGGTCCCGAACCAAGCGCGCTACCGAACTGCGCTACATCTCGTCATCTTGTTTATCTTTGTACATTTTAGCACAACCCTCACTTCTTTACAATAGCTACAAAATAAAATATTGACAATAACCATACTCCATATATAATAAAGAAAAGGAGGCATTATGAAGAAATTCTTTGCTTTAATTATTACCCTTTTTTTGATGTTTTCTGTGAGCACCGTCAAAGCTGAAGAGGAAATAATTGTTTATCCTTTTGATTCGATCACCATAACTTCGGCTTTTCATTTCCAGGTTGCAGTTACTGAAGCTGTATCCGCTGAATCTTTTTTGTATGGTCATGTTAATGCCGGTGAAAACCTTGATGTTTATGTCGGTTATCTTGATTTTGAAAGTGGAGGAAGTTCCGTGGGTGAATCCAAAATTTTAATTATTACCAACGAAGATGATGAAGACATCATCCGCTGGGTGATTAATGGTTCTTCACTACAAGGAAATGGCTTTTACTTAGATCAATTCTCATCGCACATTTTGGTAGACCCCAACATTGGAATTCGTAAGGATCTAACGGTCCCACTTTTGATGGCTTATGTCACTTATGATAGTGATTTAAATATCGGTTACTTAAAAGATAATTTGAATGCAAATTTCGACTCGGTTTTAGGGACATATGCTTTTGAATCAGATTTAAGTATTGTGATTTCGATTAATACGGAGGCATAATATGAAAAAGGGATTATTATTATTTATCTTATTATGCTTGTTTGGTTTAATCGGCTGTGCGGTTTTTGACAACAACCCCGATCCTGACCCTATCACGGTAGATAGTGAGAATGTCCTTGAGGCCGTCTCTCAGCAAATCAAGGAAGTCTTCAATTAAAAAAGTCGCAAGGCGACTTTTTATTTTTGTTTCTTCTTTTTTTTATTCAATGATTGATATCGTAATTTACTGGTATAAAGAGCAAGAAAATAACCAAACAAAATACTTAATACTAAAGATATGATTAAAGCCGTCCAAAATCCTTTGTTTGCAGCAAAAGGCAAATCAAAATTCATACCAAAAAAACTGGCCACAAGCATCGGGATCGTTAAAACAATGGTTAATATCGTCAGAGTTTTCATGATGGAATTGACATTATTGGAAATAACGCTGGCATATGTATCCATTGACCCATTTAAAATATCACGATGAATCGAGCACATCTCAATTGCTTGACGGTTTTCAATAATTGCATCATCAATTAAAGCCAAACCATCCGGGAATTGCACAAACAAAGGATGGTTTTTTAATTTATCCAAAACAACTTGATTGGAATTTAGGGCGGTTGATAAATAAACTAAAGACTTCCCTAAATTCATTAATTCAAACAAATCACTGTTTTTTAAAGCTTCTTGAAGTTTCGATTGGATGAATTCACTATCTTTATCCACTTCTTTTAACATCGAAACAAAAGTCAAAGCGTTTTTATAAAGAATTTGAATGGTTAAACGGATCGGTTTTTGCGGAGAAAGATTCTTGAAATTTTTCATCATGTTGGAAATAACCACATCTTTTTTTGAACAAGTCGTTATCACATATTCATCAGAAAGTAAAATTGCTAAAGGAATCGTTGTATAATGCTCAACTTCTGGGTATTTTGATTCCATTCGAACAATGGGCGTATCAATAACGACAATGGTAACCGGTCCTTCTTCATCCACATGGGCCGATTCTTCCGAATCAAGGGTTGCTTTTATTAAGGCTTCACTTACTTTTGTAGTTTTCGAAACAAAGCTTACTTCTTCTTCGGTTGGTTCACTTAGATATAACCATGTGTGCGGTTCAATTTTTAAATCAAGAAATTCCGTTTGCGAATTGTTGATTATTTTTAATTCATTTTGATTGTTATAAAAACATACGGTAATCATTTTACCATCCTTTCTCAATCGTAAAAAAGTTTGATTTAGATAAACAAGTTATGATTGGATTCGGTTGTATCGGCTAAATAAGAAGCAACACCGGCAATTTCGACGCCATCCATCAGTTCTTCAGGTTTTATGCCCATGATATCCATTGACATTGCACAAGCGGTGATTTTAACTCCCATTTCCATGGCATTTTTCATTAAAGTTGGAAGTGAATCAACGTTCTTTTTCTTCATAATTGATTTAATCATCGCTGGTCCCATTCCCAACATATTCATTTTGGAAATCGGAAGTTTCTTGGTTCCTCTTGGCATCATAAAACCAAACATTTTTTCAATGAATGTTTTCTTAACTTTGACTTTACTTGCTTTCCTCAAAATATTTAGTCCCCAAAAAGTAAAGAATAAAGATACTTTTTTACCCATTGAAGCAGATCCGGTGGCAATAATAAAAGCGGCAATGGCTTTATCCAAGTCTTCACTAAAGACGACAATCGTGGTGTTTTCTTGATTGCTTGACTTATTAATGGTCGGTCTTTCTTTTATGTCTTGGCCTTTTTAAATTTTGGCAGTAATAATATTATCTTCTGTCTTTAATTCTAAGACCGTATTATTGGTTTTTTCGGCCCATTTCTTAATATCTTTCAAAAAACCTAAATCGGTAGCTTTTACTTCTAAAACGTCGCCATCGTTTAAATCTTCCATATTTTTGTAAACTTGGACAATGGGACCGGGGCATTGTAAACCACAAGCATCAACTTTAATCGTGACCATTTTTTGCTCTCCTTCTTTAGGTTCTTCATTAAGCTTCATAAATCCAAAATCATTTGTCTCTTTTTCACAGCCCAAACTAGTTTCAGGAGCATATACACATTGATATGATTTATACCCTCCATCAAGATTTTTGACTTGAAAACCATTTTGCATAAGAATTCGACAAGATGTATAGGCTCTAATTCCGGTTTGGCAATACACATAAATCGTTTGATCGTGAGGAATTTCCTTGATCCGGTTTCTTAGCTCCGATAAAGGAATATTGTGAGCCGTCGGAATATTTCCCAAATCAAATTCAACAGTTTCTCGAACATCTAAGATCCATGCATTATTGTTGATTAAATCCACTAATTCCGGTAAAGCTACGGTCTTGATAAGTTTCTTTATTTTATTTTCAGCAACAAAACCAAGCATGTTTACCGGATCTTTTGCTGAAGAAAAAGGCGGAGCATAGGATAATTCCAAATTTTTTAAGTCCGTAATTCGCATATGAGCAAAAATGGCCGTAGCTAAAACGTCAATCCGTTTGTCTACACCTTCTTTTCCAACCGCTTGAGCCCCATATATTTCTTCTGTTTCCGGGTTGTATAATATCTTCATATCAATCGGAGTGGAATTCGGGTAATACCCAGCGTGTGAACTAGGATGAATATGAATGGAATCATATTTTTTCCCTAAAGTTTTTAAAAACTTCTCATTATTGCCGGTGGCGCCAACTACTAAATCAAATACTTTGGCAACTGCAGTACCCATTGTTCCTTGATATTTTTCATTAAAACCGCAGATGTTATTGGCAACAAGGCGGGCTTGTTTATTGGCAGGACCGGCCAAAGGAATCATGGTATCTTGATGGGATACGAAATCGCTCACTTGGATGGCATCACCGATGGCATAGATATGAGGATCAGTTGTTTGTAAATATTCATTTACCATGATCCCACCCCGTCCACCTAAAGCCAAATTAGCTTGTTTGGCAAGCATGTTCTCCGGACGAACACCGATGGAAAAAATTATTAAATCTGTTTCCATGATTCTTCCACTGGTAAGCTCAACTTTTTGGCCTTGGTTAAAAAAAGCTTTGACGCCATCTTTTAAAATAAGGTTGATGCCCTTACTGATCAGGTGTTCATGAACTATCATGGCCATTTCATAATCAATTGGGGCCATAACTTGATCAGCCATTTCCACAATCGTCACTTTCATCCCTAAGTGATGAAGGTTTTCGGCCATTTCTAAACCGATAAATCCCCCGCCAATGACTAAAGCTTGCTTTGGCTTTTGTTCATTAATAAATTGCTTGATGTGGTCGGTATCCGGAATATTGCGAAGCGTAAACAAATTGGCAGCTTCGTTGATTCCTAGAATCGGTGGTTTTATCGGGAAAGCCCCCGTTGAAATAACTAAATCATCATATGATTCCTCATATTCTAGATTCGTAATCAGATTTTTTACCTTTACGGATTTGTTTTGGGAATCAATACTGGTTACTTCAGATAAAGTTCGAATATCCAAACGATATTTATGGCTTAATTCTTCGGGAGTCTGCAAGATTAAAGATTCACGGTTGCCGATTACTCCCCCAATGTAATAAGGCAATCCACAGTTTGCGAAAGAAATGTATTCACCTCTTTCAAATATGATTATCTCTAATTCTTCATTTAAGCGACGTAGTCGAGCCGCCGTTGTTGCTCCTCCGGCTACGCCACCAATAATTATCACTTTTTTCGGCATAAGGTTACTCCCTGTTCTTTCATATTATATCATATTATCTAAAGGAAGGCTTTATTCATAAAAAAAGAAGGCAAAATCCTTCTTTTAAGCATTCGCCTTATTAATATTTTTTTGATCTTTCTTATAAATTACCAAATTGACAATCATAGTAACGATGAAAGCAACAACCAGCTTAATGATGATTAGAAGCCAAGTAATCGATCCAAATGCCGCAAACAATAAGGTGTCTTCCACAATCGCGTGGCACAAGCATAAGAAAACACTGACGAGGAGGACATCTTTTTTCGACATTTCCTTTTGTTTATAACTTAAGAGAATGACACCCGCGCCATAGGTAATTCCCGTTATAACCCCCACCAATAAAGGAAAGGAGGCTTGCGGACTAATGCCAAGATGTTTGGTAATAAAATAGATTTTTTTATTTAACCACTGCAAGACTCTTAAGGCTTTGAGCACTTCCATTAAAACTAAAATCGTGGTAATGATAATAACAATTTTTAAAAGCATTGCTCCTAACGATAAAAACGTTGGAACAATAAAATCTTTAAAAAACATTTGCATGGCTTCCATTATTCCCTCCAAAGAGCGTTTAGGATTAACCCTAAAACAACCATCATTCCGATTCTTAGCAATAGTTGCAACCACCGAGGAATTTGAATGGCTTTTAATATGGAAGTCTCGATTATCAAAGAATGCGAAGTTGTTACCATTAACGCCAAAATTGTTATTTGCTTAGTGGTTAAGGTCATTGCTCCCAATGCGCCAATCCCGGCATAAATGTTAATTCCATTTGATAACAGTAAGACAATGGCGGCGGAACCAGGTAATCCAAACCATCTCATAATCGGTTCTAAGTAAACCGAAATCAAATCCAGTACCTCATAATAATCTAGTAACTGCACAATAATATAAACAGGAATTAAGATTTTGATAATTTTTAAAATGACTTTTAATGATTGTTTTAAACCATTAATAATGGCTTCTTTAAGTGAAATTCGTTCTTCCATAAATTATCCTTAAGCATTTGGTTCTTCAATGTAAAGCAGGTATTTACTTCTGGTCGTACTGAAAGTCTGCGTATCCGAATTAATCAATGCAAATTGTTGTTCTAAAGTATATAAATCTTTAGTAATAAAATTACCACCGGTTAATAAATTCATCGAATTACGATTTGTTGAAGCATTAAGGATGGCAAAATCATTGGGATACATATCTCTGACCACATCGACTAAGGCCCAACCCGTTTTTACCGCTTGAAAAGTATCACGATCAATGACATGAACTTGCACGCCATGGCATAAGGTATTAGTGTGCTTGGAAAAGGTTGGCGTAAATGAAGCGGGGCGAAAGATGACGCCCGGTAAATTTAAAGCATTCAAAGCTTGAGCATAATCCCATGCATTAATGTAAGGGGCACCAACCACTTGGAAAGGGGTCGTCGTTCCCCGTCCTTCCGACATATTTGTTCCTTCAATAATGCATGTTCCGGGATAAACAATAGCCGTTTCCACCGAAGGAAAATTTGGTGAAGGAACAACCCATGGAAGTTTCGTATCATCATAATACATATAACGACCCCAGCCTTCCATCAAGATTACTTTTAAATCACAATTAATGGCAAATTCTTCATTAAACAGGTAAGCTAATTCAGCAATTGTCATTCCGTGTCTTTGGACAATCGGGTATTTTCCGATAAATGATGAATATTCCATATCAAGAATATTTCCTTCAAATTTTTGACCACCGGCAGGATTGGGGCGATCAAAAACGATAAAGGTTTTTCCGTTTTCTTGGCAAGCTTCCATGGCATAAGCCATCGTATAGACATAGGTATAAAAACGTGCTCCGGCATCTTGAATATCAATGCAGAGAATGTCGATGAGATTCATCATATCGACGGTCGGTTTGACGGTCGAACCATATAAACTATAGACCGTCACTCCCGTTTGCTCATCAACATAGGAGGGAATATAAGCCCCGGCTTGTTGATCGCCACGAATCCCGTGTTCAGGAGCAAATAAGGCTACTAAATTGACTTTTTCATGAAGAATGTCGATCGTCGAAACCAAATCACGGTTAAACCCGGTTTGGTTGGTGATTAAACCAACTCGCTTGCCGGTAAACAAGTCTAAATATTCATCAAGGCGATCAATGCCTAATTTCACATATACTTCATCTTCACTTATTGGTTCTGGAAAAGAAAAGGTTGGGCAAACTCCCCCTTTTGGGCATTCTTCGCATTCCTCACATTCTAAACATTCTTCACAGGGAAGGGTTGTAGAAGGGATGACGGTGACTTGATGATTTTGGGTTATGTCACTATTGCTTTTTAAGGTGGCCGTGATGATCACATTCCCTTGGCTTATTCCGTAAACAATTCCCAGTTCATCAACAACGGCAATTAAGGAATCTGAAGAACTCCAGTTAACCTCCGCATTTGCTGATAAATGCATTTGACTTCCTACTTGAACGACTTCATCATTGGAAATAACTAAAGTAAAGGGTTCTTCTTTTACACAACCCGCCGTCATGATAACGAAAGCCATCATTATTATTAATCCGAATTTTTTCATTGTGAATCCTCTTTCTTGGTGGACCTAACGTTCATCATTGTCGTTCCATAAACTCCTAAAATAATTAACGCTGCTCCGATGTAATGATAATAATATATTTGTTCTTGTAAGATGGTTGCGCCAACCACCAAAGCCACAATGGTCGATAAATTGGAATAGATGGCCGCCACATGCGCGGGAAGATGTTTTAATGCCACGTTGACTAAAAAATACCCGCCAATGGAAGCAACAACCCCTAAATAAAAAATCGGTCCGATAATCTCTAAATGGTTTAAATTTGTGAAATAAGCTCCGACATGACCGGATATGGCTAATTGCGCCAGATAAATGACATTGAAACTCACTGCTCCGGCTAACATCATAAAATAAGTAATCTCAACCGGTTTAAAAGTCTTGGAAGCTTTTCTTGAAAAGATATTAAAGAAGGCGGCGGAAACAACGGCTAAGAACAATAAAAGCAATCCCAAGAAGCTATTGTTCGATCCCGCTTCATTATTCATTAATTGGATGAATAAAACTCCGCCCACACTAATGATGATAAAAATGACTTGCAAACCACGCATGGCTTCTTTTAAAAACAAGAAACTCAAAATGGTCACAAACAAAGGAATTAAAGCAATCATCATCCCTGCTTCACCGCTCGTTGTATATTCCAAACCAAAAGTTTCAAAGATAAAATATAAAACGGGCTCCATCAGTGATACTTTCACAAGCATCCAGATTTGAGGTTTTGTGAAAGCAATATGAATGATTTTAAACAGACGCAATATTTCAAAAACCAAAAAGGCTAATAAAAAACGGTAAGCGATTAAACCCATTGGACTTATATAATTTAAAGCAATTTTGGAAAACATAAATGTTAATCCAAAAATGATGGCAAACAAAACACCGGCAAGATGGGCTATTTTTTTCATATCATTGATCCCTTTGATAATCCTTTATTATTATACAATAAACCCTTCATTAACAAAAGACAATTCTCTTGTTTTTCGTTTTACATAAAACAATCTCTTCAAAAATGATTTTGAAGAGATTGTTTTTAATTTATGAAGCTTTATTATTCAACTTTGCCCACTAAACGGTTATAGAACTCGGCGCGAGCAACTAACATTCTTGGCATAATCCATAATAATAAAATTCCAAAAGTAAACATCGATAATATAATCCAGCCAATGAAACTTAAATCCAGTAAAAATAAATCCATTTTATGGCCATTCATTAATTCTCGACTCTTGGTAATAGCATCTTGTCCCGCTAATTCGGGATTATCAAGCATTAAATAAGGAGCCAAAGCATAACTATAGGACTTAACAAAACCGGGAATTAAAAATAAAAGCGACCACAAAAAAGTATAAATAGAACTTAATAAATACCAAACTAAATATCTTCCAAATTCCGAGAATTTAGAAAAAATCATTTCGACCTTCAAAGGTTGCTTTCTGACGATATTTAATGTCATAAGAAAGAGCCCCGCACAAAGCGGACCAATGATGATAAAAGGACCAACCGCTGTTGCTGTTGTAACACCAATTAAAATGCTGATTAATAAGATGGCAACAATTACATTTCCATAATTACCGGATAACTTTGAAAAAGCTGATTTTTTGATTTCTGAATTATTCATTTTTTTCCTTTCTGATTGTTTTAAAAACAATAATATTATACTCCAAAAAGGAGTATTTTGAAAACAAAATTGATAATTAATTATTTTGAACTTGGGACTTTTTTACTTCGTAACCTAGGGAGTAAATGGCTTTTTCGATTTTATCAATTGTAATTGTGTTTTCGTCAAAGTTTAATTTTACTTTACTGGAATTAAACATGACATTGACACTATCTTTTTCAACTCCTTCTAAAGATTTCACCATCCGATC
>JBFXGS010000055.1:0-8961 GCA_050177775.1 Bacilli bacterium
ATCAATTCATTAGACATATTGATAATTTATTGTACGAAACAAAACGTTTTAAGAAAAAAATGAAAGAAAGTTAACCCAATTGATATGATATCTTACAAAGTGTCCAATTCACTATAAAAAAATGTTATGAGGATTCATAGAAAAAAATGTTTAACTTTGGCCATGAAGAAATGGATTATTTAAAATCTCGTGAACCGATTTTGAGCAAATTTATTGAGCAAATCGGGTTCCTTGAACGAACAGCCGACGATGATTTATTTGTGAGCTTAGTGGGAGCCATCGTATCCCAACAAATATCGGGGAAAGCCGCGAAAACTGTTTCTTCACGGTTAGAAAGTCGAATTGGTTCGATTACCCCAATCAATATGGCCAAATTTCCCGATTCTGATTTGCAAAAATGTGGTTTAAGTTGGCATAAAGTGACATATATTAAAGATTTTACAAACAAAATTTTAAAATTGGAACTAAATCTAGATGATTTATAAGACCGACCTGATGAAGAGGTTATTAAGACCTTGGACAATTTAAAAGGATTTGGACCATGGGCCGCCGAAATGCTTCTCATATTTGCTTTAGAGAGAAAGAATGTTCTTGGTTTCAATGATTTTGCCATTTAAAAGAGGATGCGAATGTTATACCATCACCGCAAGATTACGCCTTTGTTATTTTAAAAATATTATAAAAAGAAGTCACCATTTTCTTCAATAGCTTCTTTTTATTGGTGGGAAATAGCTTCAGGAAAATATGGTTTAAAGGATTATTAAAGTTTAAAATCATGAAATATTCATGATTTTTATTTTACTCATCATCGTAAGTTATTAACATAAGTCTTTAAAAAACAACAAGAATATGTTATAATATTTAAGGTGAAAATATGGATGGAATATTATTAATTAATAAACCCAAGGGTATAACCTCCCATGGCGTTTTGTATCAATTAAAAAAAATATTAAATGTCGCAAAAATAGGTCACGTTGGAACACTTGATCCTCAAGCAACAGGACTATTGGTTGTTTTAATTAATGAAGCAACCAAAATTGCTGATTTTTTAACGGACAATGAGAAAGAATATCTTGCTGAAATTGTCATTGGCGAAAGTACTGATACTGAAGATGGTGAAGGAATCGTTGTTGCAACCCAAAAAGTTGAACCGCTAAAAAATGTCGATGAAGTTTTATCTTCATTTATTGGAAAACAGCAGCAAATCCCACCGATGTTTTCGGCAATAAAAATTAATGGACAAAAGCTGTATGAGTTGGCCCGCCGCGGCGAAGACATTGTTAGAGACCCAAGAAATATTGAAATTTTCGATATCGAAAGAAAAAGCCCGATTTCTTATTCCAATGGAAAAGCTACGTTTAGTTTTTATGTTCACACTACAAAAGGCACTTACGTTCGGGCGTTATGTGTTGACATCGGCAGAAGGCTAAATTACTTGGCACGAATGGGAAATTTACAAAGGATTTCTTCAGGTAAATTCCATATTCAAAATAGTTTCACAATTGATGAAGTGAAAAATGGGCAATATAAATTAATAAATATGCTTGATGTTTTATCCGATTATCCAAGTATTGAAGCTAACGAAAAACAAATATCCAAGATAAGTAATGGAATGTTTTTCAACCAAGAAGATTTGAATTGTCATTATCCGCTGATTATTTTCAAAAAAAATGAACGCTTATTGGCTGTTTATGAACTTGAAGATGGAAAGTATCGAGCTAAGCGTGTATGGAAATAATTTATTTTGATCAAAACGAGAACTATTTATTAGGAAATTTGGCCCTTGCCATTGGTGAATTTGATGGATTGCATATAGCTCATCAACATTTGATTAAAAAAATGATGGAAAAGGCCTCGGATTTAGGTTTGAAAAAAGCCATTATCACTTTTGACCCCCATCCTGATTTCATTTTAAGAAAGAAATCTTACTCGGGTTATTTAACGCCACTTGATGAAAAAATAATGATTTTACGTAATATGGGTGTGGATTTGCTTGTAATCGTTCCTTTTTCAAAACCGACGAGTCAACTTTCACATCAAGAATTCGAAAAACAGATTTTAGGGAAGTTCTCTATATCACATTTAGTAGTTGGTTATGATTTTCGATATGGGTACAAGGGATTAGGAACTGCTTCAACTTTATCTGAATTATATCCCACGACCATCATTCCCAAAATGATGCTGCACAATCAAAAGATTGGTTCGAATATAATCCGTGATTATCTTCAAAATGGACAAGTGAAAAATGCTAATGCCATGTTGGGTAGATATTTTACCATTAAAGGGAAAGTGGAAGTAGGTAACCAAATCGGCCAAAAAATTGGCATTAGAACAGCTAATATTACTTTAAAAGATGAATACCAACTTTTAAAAAAAGGAGTATATGCTGTTTTTGTTGATTTTAACCAAAAAAGATGGCAAGGAGTTTGTAACATCGGAAACAATCCAACCCTTAATTTCATTAAAAAACCACGTTTAGAAGTTCATATTCTCAATTTTGATGATATGATTTATGACCAATTATTGAGCGTTTGTTTTGTTGATTTTTTAAGGGATGAAATAAAATTTGATAATGTTCAAGATTTAATTAAACAGATTCATCAAGACATTAAAAATGCAAAAAAAGTTTTGGGAGAAGAAACATGTTAATCGCCATTATTGCCGCAATGAAAGAAGAAACCACATTTCTTATTTCTCGCTTATCCAACCCAAGCGAACTTTATTTATTCCATTATGTTTTTTATAAAGGAAAAATGGGAAATCATGACGTTGTCATTGTACAAGGAGGAGTGGGAAAAACGGCTTCTGGAATGCTTGTGACGGCCCTGATGACACAATTTCCGCTCGTTGATGTCGTTATTAACGTGGGTGTTGCAGGGGGAGTAGCTCAAAAAACACAAGTTGGAGATATCGTTATTTCCGATAAAATCATATATGGAGATGTTGACCTTACTGAAGCGGGAAATTACCAATTTGGTCAAATGAGTGGTTGTCCAAGGCATTTTACGAGTAATTCATTAGTAGTAAAAGCTATCAAGAAAAGAAGCGATTGTCTTTTTGGAGATATCATTTCCAGCGATCGATTTATGGTCGATAGATTAGCTTCCAATGATTTGATTAATAAGTACTTTTCTGATTACAATGTTCTTTGCTTCGATATGGAAAGTGCCGCCTTTGCCCATGCTTGTTTTGTTTTTAAAAAACCTTTTTTAGCAATCCGAGCCATTAGTGATATTGTCGGTGACAATCTTCACGATGAATTTTCAAAAAATTTAGATGTCGCCTGTTTAAAGAGTAATTTATTTATGATTTCGGTAATTGAAAACCTTTAATGTTTTACTTTACTTTAAATGTCAATTGTGTTATAATAATTAAGTCCTAAACCTTTGATTTACGAATCCTCAACGTTTTTCTCAGCTCTAGGCAAAAATTAAAAATAGGAGGAACTTAGAAATGTCATGTATTTCTAAAGAAGAAAAAGCGCAGTTAGTTGCGAAATTTGGAAAAAAGGAAAATGATTCCGGTTCAGTTGAGGTGCAAATTGCAATTTTAACGAATGAAATTAATCGTTTAAATGAGCACTTACTTAACCACACTCATGATTACCATTCCGGTCGTGGTCTTTTGAAGAAAGTCGGTCATCGTCGTAATTTATTAAATTACCTACGTAAGAAAGACTTAAATAGTTACCGCAACTTAATTTCTGAATTGAATTTGCGAAAATAAGGGTATTTTTATACCCTTTTTAAAAATGAAAAGGAGCTTAATATATAATGTACGAAAAAAAGATTTTTTCATATGTCCAAGGAAAACGAAAGTTTGTTGTCGAAATTGGTGAATTAGCAAAACAAGCCAATGGTTCTGCCTTAGTTCGTTTTGATGATACCGCTGTTTTGTCGGCTGCGGTGTTTAGTCCCAAATTATCAACAAGTGATTTTTTTCCATTGACTGTTTTATACCAAGAAAAATTATACGCTGCTGGAAAAATTCCAGGAGGTTTTTTAAAACGTGAAGGTCGACCAACTGAATTCGAAACGTTAACATCGCGCTTAATTGATCGTCCCATTCGCCCCCTTTTTGCTGATGGTTTCCGAAACGAAGTTCAAGTCATTAATACGGTTTTAAGTTCAAACCCTGATAATTCAAGTCCAATGGCGGCAATGCTTGGATCTTCGATTGCCTTAATGATATCGGATATTCCATTTAATGGTCCTATTGCAGGAGTTGTCGTTGGTCGTGTCAATGGTCAACTGATAATTAACCCTACCGGTGCCGAATTAGAAGCATCCGACTTGAATTTGACCGTTGCTGGAACTGAAACGGCAATAAATATGGTTGAATCAAGTGCAAAAGAAATTTCGGAAGAAGAAATGCTTCAAGCATTGATGTTTGGTCACGCGGAAATTAAACGTTTAGTTGATTTTCAAAAAACCATCCAAGCCGAAGTCGGTAAAGCAAAAGTCGAAGTTGAACTTTACCAAGTTCCTGCGGATATTGACAAAGCTGTCCGCAATATGGCAGAAAAAGATTTGCTTGCAGCCGTTGTTATTCAAGAAAAACTTGCGCGTTATGCAAGAATTGATGAAATAAATGATCAAGTTATTAATTACTTTACGGAACTTTATCAAGGCGATGATGAACAAGAAGAAAAAATTAATTTTGTTAAAGAAACTTTAGAATTAATTGTTGCTAATGAAGTAAGACGTTTAATAACCGAAGAAAAAATACGCCCCGATGGCCGAAGAATTGATGAAATTCGTCCGCTTTCATCATCAATTGATATTTTAGAGCGCCCTCATGGGTCGGCTTTATTTACTCGTGGACAAACTCAAGCTTTAAGTGTTGTCACGCTTGGAGCATTGGGAGAATTCCAAATAATTGATGGCTTAGGTGTCGAAGAAGGAAAGCGTTTCATGCTTCACTATAATTTTCCTCAATTTAGTGTCGGTGAAGTGGGCCGTTATGGTTCACCTGGTCGTCGTGAAGTTGGTCATGGAGCTCTTGGTGAGCGAGCTTTATTACAAGTAATCCCAAGTGAACAGGAATTTCCTTATACAATCCGAGTGGTAAGTGAAATTTTGGAATCGAATGGTTCATCATCACAAGCTTCAATTTGTGCAGGCACAATGGCTTTGATGGCTGCCGGTGTTCCAATTAAAGCTCCGGTTGCCGGCGTGGCCATGGGTTTGATTACCAAGGATGATAAATACACCATTTTGACGGATATTCAAGGAATGGAAGACCATTTTGGCGATATGGATTTTAAAGTTGCTGGAACAAAAAATGGAATAACCGCTTTGCAAATGGATATAAAAATCTCAGGAATTACGGAACAGATTCTACGTGAAGCTTTAGCCCAAGCTAAAACGGGTCGGATGCATATTTTAAACCATATGATGCAAACAATTGCTCTACCGCGTATTGAAGTTAGTAGATATGCTCCAAAAGTTCTTATTATGAATATTGATCCTGATAAAATTCGCGACGTAATTGGAGCTGGTGGGAAAATAATCACGGATATTATTAGTCAATGCAACAATGTTAAAATTGACATCGAACAAACGGGCCGAGTATCAATTATGCATCAAGATCGAGAATGGGTTGACAAAGCTGCAAAAATTATTGCGGATATTGTTCGTGTTGCTGAAGTGGGCACTTTCTACACCGGAAAAGTAACTCGTATTGAAAAATTTGGTGCTTTTGTTGAGCTATGGCCAGGATGTGAAGGCTTATTACATATATCAAAAATTGCTGCTGAGAAAATCGAAAAAGTTGAAGATGTTTTAGCCCTTGGCGATGAAATTCTTGTAAAAGTTACGGAAATTGATGAAAAAGGCCGTGTCAACTTAGCTAGAAAAGAAGCTCTTGAAGGGCGAAAGCATTCCGATAACAATGACGGGAAAAGATTCAATAATCGCCCTCATCGCCAACCTCATCAATACCAAGAAAAGAAAGAACCTGAAACACCGATTGCTACTGAGCAAAAACCCGAATAAACTATAAGCTTCTTTTTGGAAGCTTCAGGCTGATGACAAACCCCATTTTCAAAAGTGGGGTTTTATTTTCTTCCCACATCAGCAGCAAATAATTAAAAAACACGATTATTTTATACGAAAGTAATAACTATTTTGTGTTTTTGTCCCACGTTTTAACTAAATATAAAGAGCGTTGACTTTGTCAACGCTCTGAAGCTTCTTTTAGGAAACTTTTTTTCTTGAATGATTTCTCAAAAAGGAGTATAATAAATTGTATTCGGGTAATCGAGCAAATCAAGTCGATTTGTTAGGAAAGTCCTTGCTAGCACAAGCTGCGATGCTGTAGTGTTTATGCCTAACGAATTCATAAGTTAGGACGCTTTGGAAAGCGATGGCAAAAACAAAACCTGTGAAATGGCGCGTTTTTATAAAGTGCCACAGTGACGATGCCTCTTAGAAATAAGAGGAGTGGAACGGGTAAACCCCTTAAGCTAGAAACCCAAATTTTTGGTAGGGGAATCTTGATGATGAAATTGAACAGAGTCAAGACTGCGAAAGCAGAGATAAATGATTACCACTTCGAAAGAAGAACAGAACAAGGCTTATAGAATACATTCCATTAAATCCATATGAATTACATATGTGATTTTTTTAAGGGAGAACAATGTTTAGTAGTTGCGAATATATTATTAGTGCTGTTTCAAAAGAACAGAATCCCAATCATACTCAATTTCCTGAATATGTCTTTTTAGGACGATCCAATGTTGGAAAAAGTAGTTTTATTAATGCGCTTACTAATCAAAAGAAACTTGCTTACACTTCTCAAACCCCAGGGAAGACCAAAACAATGAATTTCTTCTTGATTGATAAAAAATTTTATTTAGTAGATGCTCCAGGCTACGGTTATGTAAAAAAAGGGCGCGCAAACATGGCCACTTTTGGTTCTTTTATCGATCAATATTTGATTGACAATCGTAATTTAAAGTTAGTTTTTTTACTTGTCGATACGAAAGTAGGTCCAACGGAAGATGATATTTTGATGGCTGATTATTTGCGATATTTAACAATCAATTTTGTAATTATTGCAACGAAGTCTGATAAAATTGGGTCAACGCTTTTATCCAGGCATTTAAAAAACATTTGTGAGAAATTAAATATTTCTGAAAAAGCTTTAATTGTGACTTCGTCACAAAGAAAAATGGGCTTTGACAGAATTTATGAATTATTGAAATAGGTTTGTTATGAAAAAAGAAGAAAGCGTTACACGAAATTACCTTTATCAAGGAAAAATATTAAATCTTCGCATTGACGATGTGCGTCTTCCCAATGGCGATTTAGGACATCGGGAAATTGTCGAACATCGTGGTGGAGTATGTGGCTTAGCGGTTACTCATGATCACAAAATCCTTTTTGTAAGACAATATCGAATTGCTTTAGATGAATTTCTTTTAGAGTTGCCTGCAGGAAAAATTGAAAATCATGAAAGCCCTGATGAAGCAATCATCCGCGAATTAGAAGAAGAAATTGGCGCAAAAGTAAATTCCATTCAAAAAGTGGGGATTATTTATCCTTCCCCGGGTTATACAAGTGAAATCATTTACCTTTATTTTACAAATGACTTTCAGCTAGTAGATAATCATTTAGACGAAGATGAATTTTTAGAGATCATCCCGCTTGATATTGATGCTGTTTTCCAAATGGTCGACAATCATGAAATCAAAGATGCAAAAACGCTAGTATTATTATCAAAATATCGAAATGAGTTAATTAATTTAAGAAAATTGGAGGTAAAATGAAAATTCTGGCAACCCATGCTCAAGGAAAAGTATTGAAAGGTGATGCTTTTCAAATTTCTACTGCTGCAAAAAATGCAAAAAGAACCGATCCGTCGGTTATTGATTGTACTCTAGGAACATACCTTAATGAAAATCACGAATTCAAAACTTTTCCATCGGTAAAAAAGTTTTTATATAATCTTCCCGATGATTTAATGTTTGATTATTCAACAAGCGATGGAGGAAATGATTTTGCTGAGGCCGTTATTAATTGGGTAATTGGTAAAGAAAGATCTTTGCTTGAAAAAACAAATTTGATTAAAGCCATTCCCACACCTGGAGGAACGGGGGCTTTAAGCAGTTTAGTTGCCAACAGTTTGGATGAGGGTCAAACCTTGCTTTTTCCCAATTTATCATGGGGGCCTTATGCGGGAATTGCTCAAAACCGCAATCTAAAAATAAGTAAATATCCTTTATTTAATAATGGCGTTTTTAACTGTGATGGTTTCTTTAAATCAGCAAGCGATATCATTGCCCGTGAACAAAAACTTGTAACAATCTTAAATGATCCTTGCAATAATCCGACTGGTTATTCATTAACGAAAGAGGAAATCCTAAAAATAGTCAATTTTCTAAATTCGCAATCAATACCCATTTTATTAATCTATGATGCAGCTTATTTAGATTTTTCATTTGAAGATCGTGATTTTGTTCGAACAAAATTCCAATTGTTTAATCAGTTGAATGAGAATATTGTTGTCGGTATTGCTTTTAGCGCTTCCAAGACCTTTGCTGTATATGGGCAAAGACTTGGGGCTCAAATTTTAATTGGTAAAAATCATGATATGATTAACGATTTATACAATGCTGCTAATTTCACAGCTCGAAACAACTGGTCAAATTGCAATAAAGGCTTGATTAATCTAATTATCGGCATGAATAATGATTACGAATTAAAGAAAACCTATTTATGTGAGTTAGATTTGGTTGTCGGAACAATTAAAAAAAGAGCACGACTGTTTTTAGAACAAGCCCAAGAAGTTGGTTTAAAAACATATCCATATCAGAGCGGCTTTTTTGTTACTATTCCTTGCCAAGATCGCGACTTAGCTTTACAAATTTTAAAGTATAAAGCAAAATTGTTTTTATTACCTTTTGATAGCTCGGTTCGCGTCGCCCTTTGCTCTGTTACCCTTGATGAAGTAAATTGC
>JBFXGS010000056.1:0-8856 GCA_050177775.1 Bacilli bacterium
TTAAAAGCGTTGTTTGACACGCCAAGAACAGACTCAAGGGTGATTTTGATGGCTTTAGAAGATGAACAAGTTACCACCGTTTTAGATATTATTGACCGTTTGGTCGGTGATTTAACAAAGCCTAATTCAGGAATTGTGTTTACGTTAAATATCGAATTTGTAAAAGGGTATAAGAAGTAGAAGGCAGCACCATGGAAATATTATTATATGCCGGTATCATTTTGGTTACCGGCCTTCTTTTTGGAAAATTAGCAAAATACGCCCATTTACCTAATGTAACAGGTTATTTAGTCGGTGGTTTAATCATTGGTCCCAGCGTTTTAGGGATTGTCGGTGAAGAAAATTTGGCATCGCTTAATTTGGTTTCGCAAGTGGCTTTAGGTTTTATTGCGTTTTCCATTGGCAATGAGCTGAAATTAAGTTATTTTCGAAAGGTGGGGACAAGACCGATTGTGATTGCTGTCTTTGAGTCGTTGTTTGCGGTTGTTTTTGTTTTTGTTGGTTTAATGGTCTTTTTCTTAATAAAAGGAGATTTAAGTTTAACAAACATTCGTTTTTCGCTGGTGTTATCAGCGATTGCCGCGGCGACAGCTCCTGCCGCCACTTTAATGGTGGTCAGGCAATACCGTGCCAGTGGATCATTAACGAACATGCTGATGAGTGTGGTCGCTTTAGATGATTCCGTGGCCTTAATGCTGTTTGGAATTAATGTGGCAATTGCCAATGGTTTAGGTGGAAATGGTAATGCTTCCCTTTTCTGGCAAATCATGAAACCAATATGGGAAATAATCTTTTCATTAGGAATTGGCGCATTATTTGGCATTTTGTTGAATTATGCATGTAAATGGTTCTCTAATCGGGGCAATCGTATTTCTTTAACTTTAGCTTTTGTTTTTTTAACGATTTTCTTAACTGATTATTTTGGAGGATCGGTTTTACTGGCATGTATGGCATTAGGCGGTGTTTTCGCAAACATCAGTATAGATTATGATGAAGTAAGCAATTTGACTCAATATATTACCCCACCTATTTTTATGATGTTTTTTGTCTTAAGCGGAGCCGAATAAAAGCTATCATTGCTCGTTGTTGTTGGCTTGATTGGGGTTGTTTACATTTTAACGAGGGTCGCAGGTAAGATTTTTGGCGCGTGGTTTGGCAGTAAAGTAACGCATGCTGAACCGAAGATAGCGAAGTACTTAGGATATGCCTTGATTCCTCAAGCGGGGGTTGCCATTGGACTAAGTTTAATTGCCACCCAAATTCTTAATCCCGCGATGGGATCCCAAATTAGAACGGTCGTTTTGGCGGCGACGCTGGTGTATGAATTAATCGGTCCCATTATAACGAAAATCACTTTAAAGAAAGCTCAAGAAATATCTTTAAATCAAAAATAAAAAAGAGCCCGCCCGGGCTATTTTTATATGAATGGTATAGAATCAACAAAATGGTGCTCCTACTAAGAATCGAACTTGGATCTAAGCATTACCATTGCTTTGTTTTACCACTAAACTATAGGAGCATTTATCAGATAGTATTATAACAAAAATAAATCAGAAATTCAACCTTTTTGAGTGGGAAACTATTTTTCAAAAACGAAACACAACTTGCAATTGCTTTGAAATAGTGTATAATTAAATTACTAAAATGGAAAAGGAGCCAAGCATGAAATCATACACCATCAAAATTTCGATTTTGTTTTCTACAATTTTAGCGATTGTTGCTATGGTTTCCTATGGAGCTTATTATTTTATCGCCAATAAATTCATTGATCAAATAGCTCAAGAAAATATGCTTTTTATTAATCAAAAAATAACGGTCAATGTTGATTTAAATATCAACTATGATTATGATAAATTGTCAAAAGCCATCAATGAACTTGATCCATTAGACGGTGATATTTTAGACCAATTAAACAACCAAAAAAACACTCTCTTAATTGGCAATAATCATTATCTTTATTTTGGTTATGTGCAAAGTGATCGATACGTTATCGATGGCTTGAATTATTTATTTAACTATGAGTTTTTATCCACCGACTATTATGATCAAAAAGTGGCTTTTTATTCATTTTCTGATGCCTTTACCGACAACACCAATGAAACTTTATTAGGGTTTTTCAAAATTGGCAATATTGTTGCCATCTTTGATGCGGCTTCCTACTTTGATCCTCTTTTCGAAAATGTCAACAATGTTCCTCTTAATGAATATTTTATTATTAGTAAAGATGGTTTGATTAATTTTCAAATTGATAAAGATACCAATAAAGATAAATTGTTTGAACATTATGTGCGAGGAAATAGTGCCGAAGAAGATATTGCCAACATTGTGGAAGATTTATATGCCGGAAAGTCCGGGGTCGCTGTCGTCAATTTTGATGGTAATCAGTCTTTCTTAACGTATTCACCGTTATCACCCGATTTTTCCACTCGCGACTTATTTGTCGTTCATGTCTTTAATCGAAAAGATGTTTTAGGTTCCATGAGTTATTTAATGATGTCCTTAATCATTATTTTAGCGTTAGTGGCCTTCTTTTTTGCGGTCGCTTTGTTTAGCATTTATCATTTACTAAGAACGAAAAACTCCGATGTGGAAGCCGCTCGTTTAATTTATTACTATTCAAAACCTTATATCATTCGCGTTTCGGGTTCTGGGAAAATTCGTTATCTCAATAAAACTTGTAAAACCAATATTCAATCCTATCGTGATTTTCAAACTTTGAGTGACTTTAAAGCCGAAACCGACAGTGGAACATTATTGTCATATTTGCGAAAACAACATCCGTTTACAGCCTCTTTTATTTCAATAACCGATAAAGAAATCTATATTCGTTTTATCCCTTTACGTTCGGGGTTCGGTTATTATTTGTTAGGAGAAGACATCACCGACCGCGAAACGGATTATTTGATGAATCGCAATATGGCTTTATACACGAAAACAACGAAGCTTCCCAATAAGAATTTCTTACTGGGGAAATTAAAAGAATTATTCAGTAACACGGAATCGCTAGGTTTACTAAATTCGTTAGTCGCTTTTGATATCATTTCTTTTAAAAATATTAATAATTTATTTGGGATGAAAATCGGGGATGAAACTTTAATTAAATTAGCAACGATTATTTCCGATTCCTTAGTTGGTAAAAAAGCAACTTTGTTCAACACCGAAGGCGATAACTTCGTAGTTTTGTTTGAACGAATTAGCAGTTTTGATGAAGTGAAGAAATGGGTTGAAACCATTTTGGATATCCTTAATAAACCGGTGGAAATTCAAAAGAATTTGTTGATATTAGATGTGAAAATGGGCATTTTCAACATTGAATCCGATTTGTATAATAACTTGACGCCGAACATGGCTTATGATCATGTGATGATGGCTTTAAAGCGTGCCAAAAACTCTCGGACCGCCAAGTATATTACATATGACTTAGGTTTGGGTCAATACATCACGCGTGAACAAATCATGGAAACGGATCTTGTGAAAGCCATTCAAGAAAATGAGTTTGTCATGTATTTACAACCGCAATTTGATAACATTGAAGGTAGGATTGTGGGTTTTGAATCGTTAATACGTTGGAATAATCCCAAATATTTACTTGAATCACCGGCTCATTTTATTGAATTAGCCGAACAAAACAACTTGATTATTGAAATCGGTAAGTTTGTTATCCTTGATACTTTTAGAATGGCCAAAGAACTGGAACAATATAATATTCATATTTCCATCAATATTTCTCCGGTGCAGTTGTTGCAAGCGGGATTTGTCAGTGAAATCGTGGAAGTATATGATCGCTTTAAGTTAAAACCCCATGCTATTTCCATTGAAATTACCGAAACATTTTTAATGACCAATTTTGACTCGGTTATTGAAAAATTGAAGTTGTTGAAGAATCACGGTTTTAACATTCATCTTGATGACTTTGGAACCGGTTATAGTTCCATGCTTTATTTAAAAGATTTACCGATTGATACGATCAAAATTGATAAAGAATTTGTTCGCCATTTAAACACCGATAAATTTTCACGAGCGATTGTTTCAAAAGTCATTTCCATGGCTAAGAGCTTGGATTTGGATGTTATTGCTGAAGGCGTGGAAGATGACAAACAAAATCAATTCTTACTAAAGAGTGGATGTAATGTCATTCAAGGTCATTTAATTAGCCCGGCTGTTCCTCAAAGTGTGGCGGTCAAATTGATTCACGAATATAATATTGATAAAACAAAAGAGTTAAAATCTAAAACAAAATAAAGAATAAATGATACAATGAATAAGGGGTGATTTCATGATTTTTGCCAATTTTAATGATGGTGCCTATATCTTTTTCTCTTTTATTGCGCTTGTCATTTCGATTGCTTTGGGGTATTTTATCATTCGGTCGGTTTTAAAGGAAAGAGCAAAATTTCAAGAGGAAAAAACGGTTTTGCTGGAAGGGCTATTATCAAAATCCGAATTAACAAACGCCATTTCGGGTTATATTGCAAAAGGATCTCTGGAAACCACTTTTGCTTTACTCTATATCGATATCGATAAATATAGCGATATTATTAATGCTTTTGGTGAAAAAGAAGCGGAAAGGGCTTTAGAAAAAATCGCCTTTAATCTAAGTCAAGTCTTACCGAAGCGGGTGCAAATGGCTCGATTAACGGGAGATGAATTCTTAGTCTTTTTAAAAGGTGATTTTGATCGTTTGCAAAGTTTAGACCTTGCCAAAAAACTTCTTGAGGTTGTCAGAACACCGATTAAAGTGTATAGCGATACCTTTGTAACGCCGACGGCCAGTGTTGCGGTTTGTTTCTATCCTAAACATGGCAATACCCTCAAGCAATTAATCAATTCTTTGAAAATCTCCATTTACATGCTAAAGAAAAAGGGTGGTAATAGTACCATGCTTTATTCGGAAGATATCAAAGAAACGGAGTTTGAGAATTTGGCTTATTATTATCAAATTAAAGCGGCCATGAAGAATAAAGAATTTTTGCTTTATTATCAGCCGATTATTAACATCAGTGATGATACATTGTATGGCGCCGAAGCCTTACTAAGATGGAATCATCCCGAACATGGGGTATTAGCTCCTAACCAGTTCATCAATATTATGGAACAATCCGGAGATATTTACTGGGTTGGGTTGTGGGGAATCGAAAATTTAATCAAACAATATTATGATGTAAAAAATGATTTTCCGGAATTAGAACCAAGGATGTCATTAAACTTAAGCCCGAAACAATTAATTGTCACTACCTTGGTCGCTGACTTTCAAAAGATTTTACGTAAGTATCATTTGCAAGCTTCCAATATTACTTTAGAAATTGTGGAATTTGCTTTGTTTGAACGATATGATGAAATAATGGTCAATATTCAAAAGTTGAAAGATGTCGGTTTTAAAATTGCCATTGATGGCTTTGGTTTGGATTTCGCAACGCTTGCAAAACTAGAAAAAATGCCAATTGATATTATTAAACTCGATCGTTCATTCTTGCGTGAAAACCAAGAATCATATATGACGGAGAAATTTGCCAGCCTTTTAGTCGGTTTTGCGACAAACAACAAAAAGATTGTTATTTCTGAAGGAGTTGAAAACTACGAAATGCTTGAAAAAGCCAACAAATTTGGGATAACACTTGTTCAAGGCTATTATTTTGGCTATCCCATGTCCGGAGATGATTTAAAAGCATATATTCAAAATCAATCTTGGAAAGAGAAAATGTTAAAATAATGGGCTAAATGTATTGACAAAACAATCAATAATATTAAAAATAAAATATATATTATGAAATATGTGTTTTTCTTGACAGATAAAATGTACTATGTTAAAATGTAGTCACTTAAGGTAGAAAAATGTTAAAGGCAAACTTAGAGAAATCTAGGGACGCAAAGCTATAGGGCCTGAAATGGTAGCCAGTTGTCATTATTAGAATGATGCTGGCTTTTTTTCTTTCTTTAAGACGAAAATTGAATAAATTTTATTTATCTTTTATCAAGATATGTAAAAGGCAAACTTAGAGAAATCTAAGGACGCAAAGCTATAGGGCCTGAAATGGTAGCCAGTTGTCATTATTATGATGATGCTGGCTATTTTTTATTTCTCATGAAAGGTGGTGTGTGAATGCGACTTTCCAAAGTGTTAGGAGTAAGAAAATTTGCTGTCAGAACAACGGTTGTTACCGTCGGTTTAGTAATCACAGCGTTTCTATCATTAGCAATTGGTGTTATTACATTTTATGGTCAACATGCTGGAAACTTCGTAATGTCGATTGATCCTGATTCCTTTACCCGCGGAATTATCCTTTCAAGTGATGATGAATTCTTAGCCCCTTCCCCCCGTTTGTTAGCTAACCCGGTTGTCGATGTGAAAGACGTCACGTACACTTGGTTAAAATTATCCGAAATTAAAGCGACCAACGGCGATTATATCGATAACGATTATCGTTATGTTGCTTACACTTTCTATGTTAAGAACATTGGCAGTGAAACAGTCGATGTCGGTTATCAATTAAAAATAACGGATATTTACAAAAATGTTGATGAAGCCGTCAGGATATTAATTATCGAAGATGATATTTATGAAAGTATTTATCAAAAACCCGATGCCATCGCTTATGATTACCCCGATGAAATTCCTGAAGCTAATTACTTTATAGATGATGTCCTAGTCTGTGAAAATCGAATTTCCAATCTTCGTCCCAACATGTATAAGAAATACAGTGTGGTGATGTGGTTGGAAGGAGAAGATCCCGACTGTGTTGATTCAATCTTAGGAGGGATGATTAAGATCCAAATGAAATTTGATATTGTAGGTGCTGAAGAATAGAAATACACTTTAAGGAAATTGGGTGATGAGAGACTAACGTGAACAAATTAATTAATAAATTATTATTATCGATTTTATCGCTTTCTCTTTCAGCAATCTTGTTAGGGACCGTTACCTTCGCTTGGATTACCATGTCCAACACGGGTGTCGCTGATGGATTAGTCCTTAATGTTAATACTGGTGAAGACTTACAAATTTCCTTAGATGGTATTTCTTATTACAACAAATTGCCAGGTGAGTTGATTGCTGAGCAGTTAACAAATTTGCAAATGGAAGATGTTACTTCAATCAACGGGGTGACCTTTAAATCGGGAGGACCAACGGGAGTTGGTGTGGCTGTACCAAATCGAAATTATGTTTCTGTTACATTATGGTTTCGAACAACCGCCGCGGAACGATTTGTTTATCTAGTTGATAATGTTAGTAATAGTGTTGAGTACGATACAGGACGTGATGGGACCTTCGTGGTATCCCTCGGAAGAAGTTGGAAGGCCGATATGACCTTCGTTAATGGAGCAGATGTAATAAATGATGTTGTTACTGAAGGAACAAGACTTACTTACTACGCAAGCAAAGCCGTCAGGATAGCTTTTGTAGAACAAGTCAACAGTGAAAACATCTACGACACTCGTTTGTTTTCATCTTTAAAAAAGGTGATTATTGATCCGAGTGCGGATCCTTTAAGAGGATACGGAGTTTCATACGGTGCATTAGATTACATTAGTCAAAGAATGGGTCGAATCATTGAAGCACCAGCTGAGAAACCCGCAACGGTTTACGAACTAACTGAATTTTCCCCAAACAACCCCTACATTCCGGTAAGTAATAATTCCCAGATTATGGAGTTGATGGTGAGTGACCAAAAAGATAGTAAGGACCAAACTTATTATGTTGGTAAAGTTACCATGAATATTTGGTTAGAAGGTTGGGATGCGGATTGCTTTGATGCAATCTTGAATGATGTAATTAGAATCCAATTAAAATTCCGGGCTGGTAAGTCCATCACTAATTAAAAAAAACAAAAAAGAAAAAAATAGGAGAAAAAAATGAGAAAATTAACAAACAAATTATTTATTTCGATCTTGACTGTCGCTTTTGCAGTCATCGCACTTGGCACCACTACTTTCGCGTGGTTCACTTTAAGTAATACCGCAACAATATCACCTTTCAATGCTACTGTAACTTCTGGTGAAGGAATTGAAGTTTCTTTAGATGAAGATGCTTGGTATACTACTATTCCAACTAGTGTAATTAATGCTTATTTATTTGATGTAACAGAAGGTACTCATGGTAGCAATTTCAAGTTAAGCGCAGTTACTACAGCAGACGGAACAACTTTTAATAAAATTAAAAATGACAATAGTGCATTAGAAGCTGCTGTTGCAGAAGCAGATTACATTGAATTTACTTTAAATTTCCGTTCATCTGCAGAATCAGCTCCAAGCATTTTTTGGAATGGTGTTACCCTAACATCAAATGGTGTTCAATGGACCTCTGACGCTTCATTTACTGATGCAAAGGGCCCGGTTGCCATGGGAGATACAAGTACCCGTTTTGCAGCAAATGCAACAAGAATTTTAGTCGATGGAACTACTGATATTATTTATGAATTAGCAGCAAATGAAAATGCACAAGCAGAAGATGAACTAATCCCTTTTTCTTATCAACCAGGTAATTCTGTTTTATCAAACACCGCAGTTAGCACTTTACCTAATGGAGCAAGAAACTACTTTTTAGTAAAAAGAGGAGTTGAACCGTTTGGTTATGATACTGCAACTGCTTCTGCAACTATTACGGATTTACTAGCGAATAATGACACTGCAATTATTACTTTAACAGCTGGAACAGGTGGAGCATCAGCTTGGGTAGGAAGTATTGTTGTTCGAGTTTGGATTGAAGGCTGGGATCAAGATTCTTTCAATGCCATTTTAAAAGACACACTAACTATTGGCTTAGTTTTTGGAACAACAGCAGCCTAATTTATTACAAAACATTTGGAGAAATATAGTAACCTATATTTCTCCCCTTATTTATAATACGCAATATAACAA
>JBFXGS010000057.1:0-8830 GCA_050177775.1 Bacilli bacterium
TATTGGAGGAGCCATCATTGTTCCTTTTGCTTATTCCTTTATTCATAAATGATTTTTAGGGGAAAAATTAATATATTTCCCCTAAAAATATTTGTAATAACAATTGAAAAACCTTGACAATTGTGTTAAAATAACATTCGTAAAAAAATAACGAACGCAGGTATCGTATAATGGTTATTATGTCGCCTTCCCAAGGCGAAGATACGAGTTCGATCCTCGCTACCTGCTCCAATATTAATAGGTCAGTCATTTGCTGGCTTTTTTATATTAAAAAATATCAAGATTAAAATAATAATAAATGCAAATATATTAACTTGTATTTCTTTGTAATTAATATATAATTGTTTTATCACTAAGAATATGGAGGAAAACTGGTGAAAAAGGTTTTAATTGAACTTAAAAACATTACAAAAAAATTTGATGAAGATGTGATTGTTGACGATCTAAATCTCAAGATTTATGAAAATGAATTTTTAACATTATTAGGTCCATCTGGTTGTGGAAAAACCACCACTATTCGAATGATTGCTGGCTTTGAAACGCCAAACGCTGGACAAATTATTATCGATGGAAAAGTCATCAATGACCTCCCTCCATATGTTCGCCCCATAAACACCGTTTTTCAACGCTATGCTTTATTTCCCCATTTAAATGTCTTCGATAATGTCGCTTTTGGGTTACATAATCGCAGTTTAGATTATTTATTAAAATTTTTTAATAAAGAAATAATTAATAATGAAGTAATTGCCTTAAAAAAAGCAAAAGGGTTAACTGAACCCTTTAGCATTAACAAAAGAGACGTCAAAAAAGTTTTAGAAAGCAAAATTAGTGAGGCCGTCGAAAAAGCTTTAGGTTTAGTAAAACTAAAAGGTTATGAAAAAAGAAAAGTTAATCAATTAAGTGGTGGCCAACAACAACGCGTGGCTTTAGCAAGAGCGCTTGTTAATCGACCGAATATTCTCCTTCTGGATGAACCTTTAGCCGCCCTTGATTTAAAATTAAGACAAAACATGCAGTATGAATTAAAAGAAATGCAACGAACTTTGGGAATTACTTTCGTTTTCGTTACTCATGATCAAGAAGAAGCAATGACCATGAGTGATCGAATTGTGGTTATGAAAGACGGAATTATTCAACAATTAGGAACCCCTAAAGATATTTATAATGAACCAGTCAATCGCTATGTCGCCTCCTTCATTGGTGAATCCAATATTATTCCCGGTGTCTATTTAAAGAAAAATCTTGTAAAATTCATGGGTGTAGAATTCGATTGTATGGGTTATACTTTTGAAGAAAACGAAAATGTGGATGTCGTTATTCGCCCCGAGGACTTTGATGTTGTTTCCATTGAGCAAGCTAAATTGACCGGTGTTGTTACATCTTCGATTTTTAAAGGTGTGCACAATGAACTTTGCATCAATATTCAAGGAATTGAATTTGTTATCAATACTTATGAGAACTATGAAGTTGGACAACCAATTGGTTTAAAAGTTGACCCATATGAAATCCATTTAATGAAGGTTGAAACAAATGAATAAAGCATTTACCAAAATGGCTAAACCTTATTCCGTTTGGTTGTATATTTTGGCACTATTTCCTGTTTTCATCATGCTCATTTTGATCTTTCTTGATGTTCCGGGAATTAAGTTTGAAAAAGCAGTTTTTACATTTGATAACTTTAAGTTTTTAAAGGAACCATCAACCTTACAAGCTTTTGGCAACAGTTTTAAATTTGCTTTCTTAACGACGGCCATTTGTTGGGTCTTGGGTTATTTAGTGGCTTATCAAGTCTTTCGTTCGAAATTCAAAAATAAATTTTTGATTTTAACCATTTTGATCTTACCAATGTGGTCAAGTATCTTGTTAAGAAATGAAGCTTTGCGAAACATGCTTGAACCGAATAACATGATTCAAGATTTATTAAGCCGAATCAATTTAAATTTCAATTTTGATATTTATGCCCTTGATTTTGGGAATAAAGAAGGTCATCAATTGGCTGTTTTATTAGGACTTGTGATTACCTATATGCCATTTATGATTTTACCCGTTTATACAGCTTTAGAAAAAATCGATTATTCCTTAGAAGAAGCGGCAATTGATTTAGGAGCCAGCGATTTTCAAAAATTTTGGCGGGTTGTTTTTCCTTTATCATTTAAAGGTTTAATAACCGGTTCGATTATGGTATTCCTTCCTTCAATGTCGGGTTTTGCCATTCCTTTAATTTTAGGGAAAGGTAATATTGTCTTGGTTGGCAATATCATTGAGCAATCTTTTTTACATACTCATTATAATCTTGGATCTCTACTGGCCATCATTATTCTCATTTTAATATTAGGTTCCATTTTTGTCGTAAGTAAAGTTGATAAAGAAGGAGAAACCTTATTATGATGGAATATCCGATTGCTAAAGTTGAAGAATATGGTTATAAAGATTATTCAAAATGGAAAAAAATCTTTAAAATCTTTAAATTAGTTGTTGTCATTTTAATCATTTTCGCTTTATACATGCCGATTGGGTTAATAGCCATTCAATCTGTTAATTCTAGTACGATCTTAAATGAGTTTAATACTTTTACACTTTCGTGGTATACCAAGATATTTGATCACCCGACCCTTGCTCCGGCCATCAAAAACACCTTTATTGTCAGTTTCGGTGCAACTGTCTTATCAACTATTTTAGGAACTTTTGTGGCTGTTGGGATTAATTCTTTGGAAACAAAAAAACGCCAACGATTATTATTGCTTAATAATATTCCTTTACTTAATGCGGATATTGTAACCGGAATTAGCTTGATGCTCGTTTTTTCCATCTTTACTAAAACGATTCCGAATTTATTAGGAATCCAAGATTTAGTTTTGTTTGGTTTGCCGACTTTAATCTTAGCTCATCTATTCTTTACTTTCCCCTATGTTATTTTAAGTGTGCTTCCAAAATTAAGAGAAATCGACCCTAATTTAATGGATGCGGCTTTAGACTTAGGAGTACGTCCTTATCGAGCCTTGATAAAAGTTATTGTTCCAGCCATCAAAGCAGGTATTTTTTCGGGGATGTTACTTGCTTTTACGATGTCGATTGATGATTTTGTGGTTAGTTATTTTACAACCGGAAATGGGTTTGACAATTTGTCAATCTGGATATACGCAAGTATTGGCAGAAGAAGCTTAACACCAGCCGTCTATGCTTTTAGCACTTTGTTAACGTTGTTTACATTGGGCATTTTGTTGATTTTAAATTTTATTGACAGAAAGAAAGGTAAAAATAAAAATGAAAAAAATTAGTGTTTTTTTAATCTTCGGTTGGATGTTGTTTGTTGCTTCAGGATGTTCAGGCCGAGAAAAATTAATGTTGTTAAACTGGGGCGAATACATTAACGATGAAGTAGTTACTTTGTTTGAAGAAGAATACAATGTTCAAGTAGTTCCGACTTATGTGGAAAACAATGAAGGCTTTTATGAAAAAGTTGATAATTCCACTACTATTTTTGATATCGTTGTTCCTTCGGAATATATGATTGAAAAGATGAAACAAGATGATTTATTGCAAAAAATCGATTTAACAAAATTAACAAATTATAATCCGGTTACTAATCCGCTTATGCCCGGTGTCCTTGGAATTCAAGGTGAAATGTTTGAAGGAAACGAAGAATATGCTGTCCCTTATTTTTGGGGAACATGGGGTTTAATGTATAATAAACAAAAAGTTGGGCTTGAAGATGCTATCCTTGCTCATGGTTGGGACGCTTTCTTTGAAACTGATAAAGTTCCTTCAGGAACTAGAGTGGGAATGTATAATATTCCAAGGTACGCATATGCAGCAGCAATGTTGTATAATGGATTAAGTGTTAATGAAGAATCAGCCAGCGCTTTAGCGCTAGCCGAGCAAACCTTAACCATGCGCGAATTTTCGGAATGGGGAACCGATACTCTAAAAAAAGCCATTGTCGCCAACAACTTAGATTTAGCTTTTGTTTGGACCGGCGATTTTCTTGATGTTTATTACCAACAATTAGATATTGATCCTGATCCAAGTAAAGTCCAATTTGATATTTATATTCCGGAAGACACCATTGCTTTTATGGATGGACTGGCTATTCCTAAGAATGCCCGCAACGTTGAACTGGCTCATAAGTTCATTGACTTTATGCTTCGTCCAGCCATGGCCTACTTAAATGCCAGTGTTGTTGGTTATTGCACTCCTGTTTTGAATGCCTACAATCAAATTGTCGAGTATCAAGGTGATGATCCATGGCTGAATGCTTGGGCAGCAGCCAATTTAAAATACTATCCAAAACCTTTGCCTACTGATCCGGTTCAATTTAAAGGGACTCCGCTTTCAAACTTAACAAGAGATTATCTAGCTTCCATCAATACGATGGTTAATAATGTAAAAGTTGGTTAAATCAAAGGGTTGAAAAGCAACCCCAGAGCGTTGACAAAGTCAATGCTCTTTTTATTTAGTTATAAAGGGGGACAAAAACACAAAATAGTCATTACTTTCGTATCGAACAATCGTGTTTTTATATTTATTTGCTGCTGATGTGGGAAGAATATAAAACCCCACTTTTGAAAATGGGGTTTGTCATCAGTCTGAGGGTTGCAAAGCAACCCTTTTCTTTTGCCTTTTTTAAAAACGTTTGCTTGAAATCTTTAATTGCAATAAACGATAAAAAGGAGTATAATAAATACATAAAATTGAAGAACTAAGGACCTTTTCAAGGTGAAATCATGAATAACAAAAAAATATCTCCCTATATTGTGATTATTTTAGGGTTTGTGGGTTTAATCTTAATTGGCTCGGCTTTATTACTACTTCCGATTGCTACTTATGATAACGTATCACTAACCTTTATTGATGCTCTTTTTACTGCTACCAGTGCTGTTTGTGTGACCGGGTTATCTGCGGTTCCCACTTTAGCTGGAACATTTACTTTATTTGGGAAAATCATTATTGCTTTATTAATTGAAATTGGTGGACTCGGGTTTGTAACCATTGTCATTTTTCTGTTTACGCTTTTGGGCTTAAAAATAGGAATGCAAGATCGTTTCTTAATAAAAGAATCCTTAAATCAAAATTCATTGAAAGGAATGGTCAGACTGGTCCGTTTTGCCGTCTTCGTAACCTTTACGGTTCAATCTATCGGTGCCTTTTTTAATTTTTTAGTTTTCAAAAATTATTTTCCAATATGGGATGCTTTCGGAATAAGTATCTTTCATGCCATTTCTTCTTTTAATAATGCCGGGTTTGATTTATTTACCGAATCAACTTCCTTAATTCCTTTTCAAAACCCCTTATTGTTAATGAACACTTCCTTTTTAATTATTGTTGGTGGAATTGGTTTTATCGTCATAAATGATATTATTACCCATAAATCCTGGAAGCATTTATCCATCCATACCAAAATTGTTTTAAGAACGACTTTATGGTTAATCGTTTTTGGAATGCTTATTTTAAAATTATTGGAATGGAATAACATTACTTGGTTACAAGCCTACTTTACCAGTGTTGCGGCCCGAACGGCGGGCTTTAGTGTCGTTGATTTCAATACTTTTTCAAGCAGTGCTTTAATCATCGTCATGGGCTTAATGTATGTTGGCGCATCACCTTCATCTACTGGTGGAGGTGTTAAAACCACGACCTTTTATACTATTTTTAAATATCTTGGTTCATTTGCAAGGGGTCATTCTCCGATTACCTTTCATCGCAAAATAGCCAATGGTAGCGTCATCAAAGCTTTTATTTTAGTCGTGTTTTCATTAACATTTATTTTAATTGCCATTTTTGCGATGACGCTGACCGAACAAAATCATTTACTTGTTGTTTCAACGACCGATAATTTAGAAAGAATCGTTTTTGAAATTTTCTCAGCTTTTGGTACGGTCGGAAATTCCATGGGAATTACCCCTAGCTTAACTTGGGGTAGTAAATTAATCCTTTGTTTTACAATGTTTTTTGGTCGACTTGGTCCGATTACGATCATTAGTGCTTGGAATCGAAATTGGAATATTGATTCCGATAAAGGGATTAAATACATTGAAGAGAGAATTATCATTGGCTAATTTCATTAGTCAATGCTGGAGGAAAATATGAAAAAATCATTTGCTGTTTTAGGCTTAGGCCGCTTTGGCCTTAAATTAATTGAAGAATTAAGCATCCATAATGTGGATATAATTGCCGTTGATGTTGTGGAAGAAAACGTTGTGAAAGCCAGTGAGTTTGTGAGCAACGCCTTTGTTTGTGATTCCACAAACGAAGTAGCTTTAAAGGAATTAGGCGTCGGAAATGTCGATCATGCCATTATTGCTTTTGGCTCAAATTTACAAAACACGATTTTAACGACGATTATTTTAAAAGAATTGGGAGTTCCGAAAATAACCGTTCGCGTGGATGATGAATTCTATGTTCCCGTTATTAAAAAACTGGGAGCGACCGACATTGTCTCCCCGCAAAAAATCGCGGGCGTCCGCTTAGCCAATAAGATTGTTTCCGATACCTTTGTGGATTATTTTAATATTAACTCAGAATTCTCGGTTGCGGAGATTTCCATTGAAAATGACATTACGCCTTTGAACATTCAAGAATTGAATCCGCGTAATCGCTTTGATGTCAACTTATTATTTATTGAACGTGATCACATTTCTTTATTACCAAAAGGTAGTGATTATATCATGCCGAATGATCATATTTATGTTTTTGGAGCGACAACTAAGATAGCCAAGTTTAACCATTACGTTAATTCCCAAAAAGAGTAATAATGAGTGAAACCAAGAAATTTCCGAAAGCCATCATCTTTGATTTAGATGGAACTCTGCTTGACACCTTGGAAGATTTGACCGATGCCGTTAATGAAACGCTGGGTTATTATCAATATCCAAAGCGGTCAATCGAAGAAGTGCGAAGTTTTGTCGGCAACGGCATCGATTTATTAGTGAAAAGAGCTTTACCGATAAATACCGAAGATTCAATTTACCAAAAATGTCTTGTTTATTTTAAAGAATATTATCAAAATCATTTGTTAGTCAAAACCAAGCCCTATGATGGAATCCCCCAATTGTTATCTGAATTAAAACGTTTGGGTATCAAAATGGCCATTGTTTCCAATAAAATTCAAACAGGAGTTTCAGAATTAAACCAATTATTCTTTTCCGATTGGGTCGATGTGGCGATTGGTGATCAACCCGGACTGGCTCTTAAGCCGTCTTCGGACAGTGTCAAGAAAGCGATTACTTTACTTGGGCTTCATAGAAATGATTTGATTTATTATGTTGGTGATTCCGAAACCGATTATTTGACGGCAAAAAATGCCAATTTGCCATTTATTGGCGTTACTTGGGGATTTCGCACCATCCATCAACTGCAAGAAGTCGGAGCTCATTTTTTGATTGAGGAACCGTCCCAATTGTTAAGATTTATTTTAAATTAACAGGTACTTATTGACCACTAATTCTTTAACATAATCATTAAAAGTTTCAACGTTATTGTTGAAACTTTTTTATTCAAATAACTCATTGTTTTATGGATGCCTTTGTTATATAATAATACTAAGTTGTAAAAAAAGCCTTTAAATAAATCTTTAAAAAATGGGAAAATAAAAACAAACTAGAAATTTTGAGGTGAAGACATGAAATCATCAAAGTGGAACCAACTGATTAGTAAACATGACATTGGGGTTGCCATTTTAAAAGTACAATTTCAAGCATTAGACATTTTTGATTTTTCTTTTTCTGAAATCAATGAAACAATGCTTTCTTTTTTTGGCACCAATAAGAAAACGCTTTTAAGAAAAAAAGGTAGCGATATTTTTAGAGATGATCTTGAGGAATGGAATCTTTGGAAAGAGTTTTGTGAAGTTGTTAATTCATCTAATCAAAAACAATTTGAAGGCTTTTCCTCTTTTTTCAAAACCAATTATTTGGTTAAGACGATGTCGATTGAGAAGAATAAAGTCGTTGTTCTTTTTCAAAAAGCTTCAGCAAAGAATCAAAATGTTTTTTTGTTTGAAAATGACCAAAGTCAGGAATTAGAAATGACCTGGATTGTGAATAATGACTACCAAATTATTTATGCCAGTTCCGGTGTTTTGCCGATGCTGGGTTATCAAACCGAAGAAATAAAGCAAAAAAGTATATTTAATTTAATTTCCCTATCATCAATTGACGTCTTTATGAAATTGTTTGAAGACGAGATTCATACTGATGGTTTATCTTCCCATCCTTCGTTGGAAATTCAAATGATTCGTAAAGATCAAATTCCTCTTGTCACAACGCATCAAGTGCATTATTTACATGATTCGGAAGGAAAGCCTTCGGCCATCTTATCGCTTGTGAAAACGGTCAATAATCAGTTTTATTCAAAAAAACAAAAAATAAACCAAGAACAATACTTAAAGACCATTCTCAATGCGACTGCGGAAGCCATTTATGTTATCAATGAAGAGGGAACCATCAAGTTTTGTAATGAAAGCTGTATAAAAATGCTTGGTTATCAAAATGGAAATGAATTAATTGGCAAAAATTCCCACTTATTGTTTCATCATCACAACTCCTTTAATCAAATAATTCCTGTTGAAGATTGCGAAGTTTATCATATTTTTAAAACCGGAAAAGGTGTTTATTCTGATAAAGAGGTTTTTTGGAAAAAGGATCACACCAACTTTAGTGTTGAATATTATGCTTACCCAATTTATTTCCAAGACCATATTGAAGATGCGGTTGTGACCTTTTTTGATATTACAAACCGAAAAAACATTGAAAGACAATTAAAAGAAAGTGTTCGAAGTCATAGTGTTTTATTGGCCAACTTACCAGGAATGGCCTACAAATGCAATTTTGAT
>JBFXGS010000058.1:0-8601 GCA_050177775.1 Bacilli bacterium
GATACTGATTTCATTCCTGAAATGGCCGCCCTTGGATCGATTGATATAGCTTTTATCCCGATTGGAGGGACCTATGTGATGGATGTCGATGAAGCCGTTGAAGCAACGAAAATGATCAAACCCCAATATGTTATCCCCATGCACCAAGCCAGTAACAGCCTTGAGTCTTTCAAAAATAAAGTCGGTGCCGTTTGTTCTTCAAAAGTAATCATTTTAGATGTTGGCAATAGTACCGAAATCCAGTGAGGAATTAATGAAAAAAAATTATCCAAAACTTACACAAATCCAATACCAAGTGACCCAGAAGAGTGCGACGGAACCTCCTTTTACAAATGAATATTGGAATCATTTTGAAAAAGGTTTATATGTCGACATTATTGACGGAAATCCCTTGTTTTTATCCTTTGATAAGTTTTCATCTTCTTGTGGTTGGCCAAGTTTTTCCAAACCAATTGATGACTCAAAAATAATCAATAGGAAGGATTTTTCATTGGGAATGAGACGGATTGAAGTTAAAAGTCAAACGAGCCAATCCCATCTTGGTCATGTTTTTGATGATGGACCAGAAGAAACCGGTGGCTTAAGGTATTGCATCAACTCGGCTTCATTACGATTTATTCCTTTTGAGGAACTTGAAAAAGAAGGATATGGAGTTTATAAAAATTTATTTGCTAAAAAAAAATAAGTTTTAACTAATTGGTTTACTTAAAGAACGCTTTTTGTTATAATAAGAATATAACCAAAACAATCAAGGACCTTTTTGAATTGGTTTGAAAGGAGAGCAAATGAATATTTTAGCTTTTATAAAACCGAAGAACAATGTTGTTTTTGTTTATGATCATGATTCCATCAAAGAAGCCCTCAATAAACTTGAACATTGCCGCTACACTTCGATTCCAATTATTAACAAAGAAGGAAATTACGTCGGCACATTGACCGAAGGTGATCTATTGTGGGCAATCAAAAATCAAACTAATTTTGATTTTAATAAGGCTGAAACAATCTCAGTTTCCCAAATTCGTCGCTTTCGCGATTATGTTTCCATCAATATGAATTCGCAAATGGATGAACTAATCATTAAGTCGACGACGGAGAACTTTGTTCCGGTTGTCGATGATCACAACTTGTTTATTGGCATTGTTACCAGAAAAGATATTATTAATTATTTCTTTGAACACAACTTTATTGTTTTGTAAATAGCTCATTTTGGATAACACCGTTAAAAACGGTGTTTTTTTTTACAAATTTATTGTATAATGATGATACGAATGAGTTTTTTTATGAAAATTATGGATTGGCTGTTACAAGGCGATGCGGTCATAAACCGTTTGACATTAAAACATCTTTTTGACAAGAACCTTGATGATGCTCAAGAAGGCCTAATTAATCGCTATTTGGTTCTTTACGATTCCCCAAAAAGATTATTTGGTGGCGGTTTATATTCACCAAAATGGATTTCCACGCATTATACTTTGTTAGAATAAAATATATGGAAGTGAATCCTTCCCATCCTATTTAACAAGAGGCTATTAACAATTTAATTGATAAATTGTGGACTCAACGAAGAACAAAACCAAAATGTAGGAATCAAGACATATGTGTTGTGGCCATGATGGTTAGTATGGCTTGCTATGGAAGACTCCACCATGCGGTGATTGATGAAATGGTTTATTATCTAATAGCGCATCAATTTGCTGATGGCGGGTGGAATTGTGATTGGGATAGTGTCGCCCAACCATCCAAAAGTTCGTTAGACACGACGCTTAGCGTTCTTGAAGCTTTTCGCGATTATGAGTTGTTTGGTTACCAAAATCATCTTGACCAGATAAACAAAATTCTGTTTTCAGGCCAAGCCTTTATTTTAAAAAAACATCTGTTTCGTTTCGAAAGAATAAAAGGGGTTATCAGTCCTCAAATGATGTTATGGCATTATCCGCCAAGGTGGAAATATGATGCTTTTCGAGCCATGGAATATTTTCAAAGTGTCGGATTTCCTTACGATGAAAGAATGGAAGAAATACTTGCATTAATGGTAAAAAAAATGGAAAAAGGTTCGGTGCAAAGGGCCCAACCATTTCGGGATTATTGCATTTTTCCATTTCTTCGTCCGAACTGTCAAGAATGAATACTTATCGAGCTCTAAAAATTCTCAAGTTTTACAAACCTCTTGTTTATAACGATCTAATAAATCGCCAATTCACTTATAAAAACTGACAGCAAGTCAGGTTTAGTCATAATTAATTATGCAAGGAGGTAAGGATGAAAAAGATTTCCCGTTCTGTCAATAGTTGCTTATTTGGCGTTCCGATCTTTGCGACCCTCGATGATGAAGAAAAACAAGAAGTTGCTTTAATTTCGAACCATAAAAAAGTTGCAAAAGGAGAACTTGTTTATCTTGAAGGCCATCAGGACAATACCTTATATGTCGTACATGAAGGCAAAATTAAAGTATCTCGTTATTCGGAAACCGGTAAAGAGCAAGTCATCCGGGTTTTAAACCAAGGGGAATTTCTTGGTGAGTTAGCTTTGTTCACAAGCGAACCGACTCAAGATTTTGCTGCAGCGCTTGAACCTTCCACCATCTGCATGATTGAAGGGAAACAACTTAAAAAAATGATGGAGAAACACCCCACCATCGCTTTTAAAGTTTTGGAAGAATTAAGCAAACGATTAAATTCTGTTGAGAGTCTTGTGGAAGAAATCAATTTGCTTTCGGTCGAAAAGCGGCTTGCCCAATATTTTCTTGAACATGTCAATCCTTTTAAAGAAGTGGAATTGCCACTTTCCAAAGGTGATTTTGCTTCCCAATTGGGAATATCGCAAGAAACATTGAGTCGAAAATTGGCTATTTTTCAAGAACAGAAATTAATCAAATTAATAGGTCAAAGAACGATTGTGTTGTTAAACGCTGATGGTTTAGCAAAGATTGAATAATTACTTAATTGTTTTAATAATAAATAAAAATTAAAAAAGGAGAATAAAATGGCAAAATTGACGGACGTCACAATTATTGACGCGCAAACCCTTAGGTTGAATACCGATGCTCATCAAGGGGATGAAATTGACCTCTTATCGTTAAGTAAAGTGGATACTTCGATTATTACTTCCAAAATTAAAGCTGCCCAGGATCTTGAATATGAAAAAATGCTTAACCAAGTTAAAAACAATTTTGAAAAAGACAAAATGTTAGCTGTAAAACAAGCGGTTGATGCTCTTGAAAAAGAGAAAATTATCTTAGAGCAAAAGTTAAGAGATTTGGATATCCAAATAAAAGCCAGCTTAAAATTAGAATTTGAAAAAGAACGCCAACAACTTCAAAGTCAAAATCAAGACTTAAAATTTAAAATGGAAATGGCGCTTGCACAAAAAGAACGGGCCATTGATCAAGAGATCAACAATTTAAAAATGCAAATTCAAGAAAAAAACGCCGAAATTAACTTAATAAAGGATAACAAAGCAAAAGAGATTGAAAATGAAGTTTTAAAAAAGGCAGCCGAGTTAAAAGAAGAAATTAATAAAAAAGAAGAAGAAATCAGCAATTTGCGTTTAACAAAATCCATTTTGAATGTGAAAAAATTGGGTGAAGATTTAGAAAAATGGTGTAACAACGAGTATTTAGCTTACGCTTTATCGGGCTTTCAAACCTGTACTTGGGAGAAGGATAATACTTCCATCAAAGACGAAGATGAAATCAAAGGAACGAAAGCTGACTATATTTTTAAGGTCTTTGCAAATTCCCATTTTCAAGAAGTTGACTTGTTAACTTCTGTAGCATGTGAAATGAAGAGCGAAGATCCCTCTTCATTGAACAAAAAGAAAAATGCTGACCATTATGCAAAACTAGATAAAGACCGAAAAAAGAAGAATTGTGAATACGCATTATTAATCAGCGAATTAGAATGGGAACAAGCCAATGACGTTCCCATCCGAAAAATTCCCGAATATGAAAAAATGTATCAAGTACGACCTCAGTATTTCATCACTTTCTTAAGCATTATTGTCTCTTTAGGCTTAAAATACCAAGAGTTATTGGTTAGTCATAATCAAGAAATTCTGCAATTCCAAGAAGTTCAGGAAATCCAAGATGCTTTTGAAAAGATGAAAAATGACATTCTTGACAAACAATTAGAAAGATTGGATAAAGAAATTAAAATGATAAATGCCAATGCTAACCAAATATCCAGTTTATCACAAAAAATTATTGAGTCTTCCGATAAACTGGCAACAACAATCTTAGAAAGCATTCGAAAAAAGATTGAAGACTTCAATATAAAAAAAATAACGAAAGCGATTGAAAAAGTAGCAAAATAAAAACCGCTTTAGCGGTTTCAGAGCGTTGACAAAGTCAATGCTCTTTTTATTTCGTTATAAAGGGGGACAAAAACACAAAATAGTCATTACTTTTGTATCGAATAATCGTGTTTTTATATTTATTTGCTGCTGATGTGGGAAAAAAATAAAACCCCACTTTTGAAAATGGGGCTTGTCATCAGTCTGAAACCGCATTAAGCGGTTTTTTACATTACATATTCTTTTTTCACATATTTAGAAGTCATTAATTGCAATAATCCCGGATAATTGATGGTGAAACTAATGATATCTCCTACTTCATACTTGGATAACCCTAAATCAACAATTAAATGATCACTACTTGCTCCAATAATAGATATTAAAGGATCAAGAGGTTTTAGGTTATCGGGGAGAACATCTTGTTTTCCGAGCGCAAGAATGGCTCTTTTCATTAAGCCTTTATCAATAATGTCGGGTTTCTCTCCAAAAGAATTCATCCCTAAAACACCCAAAGGATAACTTGGCTTGGTTTTTACTTCAATTATCTCGGCCTTCACAATAAAACTATCGGAAAAAGTATTAGCAATCGGCTTGCCAAATGCGGTCTCGCGACCAAGAACAAGGGATTCACCCAACCGTAAGTTGTTAATTCCTTTTGGTAGTTGATGGTTTTCAAGAAGAGTGATGGAAGAAGAATTACCTCCTGAAATAATTGGTAAAGAAATATTTAAGGAATTTTCGATATTTCTTTTGATTGCTAATAATTCATTAAGAATCGAAGGAGTTGGGATTACTCCGCCATAGCAAGTTAAATTCGTTCCTATTCCTACTAGTTTAATGCCAACAAGTTGATTGATTATTCGGATTGTTTCAAGATATTCATTTTGATAAAAATGTCCTTCTCTTAAATCACCCAAATCAAACATGTATATTATTTGGTGAACTTTATTTTGTCTTAAAGCCGCATCATTGAGTTTGATGATGGTTAATAACTCCGAGTTTAAAGAAATATCACAATATTTCACAACTTTATTAACTTCAGATGGCATTGGCAATCGTAACAGGACTTTGGGAAGAGAAATGTTCTTAAATTTGATTAAGTTTTCAATTCGTGAATCAGCAAGGTGGGAAAACCCACAAGTTGCTAGCATTGATGCCGTTTTTAAATCACCTGCCAGCATTTTCGTAACTAAAAAACAACTACTTATGCCTTGTTTTTCACATAAAGCGAGGATCGTTGTCGCATTATGCTTTAATTTTGATAAATTAATTTCAATGCAAGGAAACATTATTTTTCTCCCAACCTAAAGATTCTTTCAATAATTTTAAAGCAGCAACGGGGTATGATTTTGATAAGACTCCTAAAGCCGCCATTATGTAGTTTTGATCAAGCAAAATAAAGAGATTGTTTTTGGGTAAAAGCAGTTGATCATGGCTTGACTTAAGGACTTTTTCAATTAATTGTTTGCCTTTTGGAAGCTTTGTTAATGCTCCTCCTGTGGCAATAAAAAATTGAACGGAAGTTAAGTCCTTTCCCTCAATGGTTTTTGTTTTTCCTGAAGAGCCATAAATTGTGACATACTTACCGACATGACGGTTTAAACTTTGGGATAAAGCTTCCTCGGTGAGCCGTGAAACAAAGGGAATTTGATTATCGGTGGGGATTGGTTGATAATCATTGATCAATTTTTGCATTTGATTTGAAGATATATTAAGTTCTTGAAGAAGTTTTTTCTCGCCAATGAGAGAAATGAGGTTGTCTTTATTAATATAAACTCCCAGATCACCTTCAACGGTTCGTTTGGCAAACGGTTCAGGGTTTAAAAGCATTTTGGCATGCTCAGGATTGTCTTCACAAACAGAATGAACATCGGTGGTTGCTCCCCCAACATCAACACAAATTAAATCTCCCAAGTCTTTTTGCAATAATATCGCGGCATCCATCACCGCTTTGGGAGTCGGCATGATGACCCCATTGATGACCTCACGGACATGTTCCATGCCGGGAGCTTCAATAATATGTTTTTCGAAAACTTGTTGAATTAATTGGCGCACTTCCTCAACCTGCAAGGTATCAATCCTGGGATAGACATTTTCGGTTATAAACAAATAACCGCTTTGATGATTTAAGGCAAAAATGTCTTTTATGGCATCTTGGTTGGCTATGTTTCCGCAGTAAATAACAGGAATATTTAACATCATTGAAGCAATCGCCTTGGCATTGGATAAAGCCGTTTCTCTTTCTCCATAATCAACTCCGCCCGAGATTAAGATAATATTTAAACCAAGGGTTTTAATTTTATCTAAATCGGTATTAGAAAGTAATCCTGAAGTAAGAAACTTGATATTAGCCCCGGCTCCCAGGGCGGCTTCCTTTGCGGCTTTGACGGTCATGTCATAAACTAAACCGTGGACGCTCATTTTTAAACCACCGGCTGCCGAAGAACAAGCGAAAGTTTGTTTGGCTTCGAGAGGTGTTTTCAAATGATTTTGCAAATCAAGGAGGGCTTGCTCAATACCGATCCGAACATCTCCTTGGACAACCGATGTTTTGGCGAAGCCTTGACCTAAGAAATGAGGATTACTCGTTAATTGATCAAAAGCACTGACGACCGTAATTGTTGAGCCAATTTCATAAACTAAAGCATCAATTTTCATTGATCATCATTTCCTTTTTCTTCTGAACAAGGAAAGTGGCAACGTGAGCACCTTTTGTTCCTCGACCAAAGCCCTCATCCACGCCCGCTTTTTTCGCCAGATCAGAAGAAACTTGGGTTCCCCCGGCAATGATAATTAATCGATTACGAACGCCTTTTTCAATGGCATATTCGTGAATTTTTTTCATGTTTTTATAATGAATGTCATCATGAGAAATAATCGTTGACATTAATATGGCATCTGCATGAAGCTCAATGGCGGCATCTACTAATTTGGAAATCGGCACCGAAGTACCTAAATATTCACACATCATGCCATATTTCTCAATTCCGCCATGCTTTATATCGATTATTTCGCGCAAGCCCACGGAATGTTCATCTTCACCGACGGTGCCTGCAACAATGACAAAGGGATGCTCCTTTACAAAAGCACTGATTTCTTGTTCAGATAAAGTTTGTGGTTCATCGGGAATGATTAAATCATTTAAATTGATATCAAAAGGAAAACGGCCTTTAATTTGAATTCTTGTTGCTTCACTTGGATGCAGAATTTCTTTATGGATTACTTCGACATTTTGCAAATTCATCTTCTTGCCAATCTCTAAACCCACAAATGGGGCTTTTTGGACATCAACCGGAACAGTTAAATCAACAACGACCATTCCGTCCGCTAACCACTCCACTTCTGGTTTAACTAACATAGAATCGCGGTAAGGTTCATTTTCTTCCATTCGCAAGTAAACATTATCATTAGGATCTAATTCATCAATGTACTGAATTTTACTTCGGTCTTCAAAAGTGCATCCATTGATCAAAGCCGAAGGACTGTCTTGAATTTTTAAGCCATATTGTTCCACATTGTTGTAGCCAAAATGCGCTGTAACCGGAGCAAAATAGTCATGGTCACGTTCATAAACGCTTCCTGCTCCAATTCCTCCATTTATTTTCCGACTTATTCCATCACCGTTACGCTGCGGATAAATCCCCGAATCAATGAAAAATCCTTTTTCGACTGCTGCAAAATAACCGCCCGAAGCTAATAATTCCTCAAAGAAAAGAATCGCTCGTTCCTTTAATTCACGAACCATTTTTTTCATTAAACCATCTTTTCTGACCTGCACTAAATCTAGTAAACCATCCATGCCGATTAAAGCTTGTTTGGCGGTATCGCAAGCTTCCACATTATACATATGCCAAGGTACGTTGCGCCCTTCATCAGGAGTGATCGTTGATTGGATATCAGCACTTGTTAATTTGGAAATCATCATATTTAAGACGTGTGTAACCGTCGCTTCTCGAGTTGAAGATTCCATGTATTTGGTATTCATTTGCGCGCGTATCCGATAATCTTTGAAAAAATCACGTAGAGCAACGGCATAAGGTAGATTTATTTTTAAATCAGGAGCGGGAGCGGTGGTGGGAGGAACGGTTGATAAAGCAATATTTTGCTTATTCATGCCAGAAAAAACTGAAAATTGACAATTGATGGCATGTTGAACCATTAATTCCGGCATGACTTTCCAAGCTTCTTTAGCGGTAGCATTGGCATTGTGGGCGCCATCAATTTGTAATAGTTGACCCCAAGTCATGATTTTTTTGGATTCCGCGGCATCTACAAAAGAACGAATCATATTGATGTTCCGATACAAAACAT
>JBFXGS010000059.1:0-8364 GCA_050177775.1 Bacilli bacterium
AAATCATTTAAGATATAAATTTCGACATTTCGAAGAATTAAATCGATGACGTTAACAAAAGATATAATTTAACAGATTTTTCTTTACAAAGCCGGGTTTTTTTCAATATTAAATATAAAACCGTTGCGATTGCCCAGGGAGCAAGAAAAAAAAACTAAATGAAACAAACTCCCAGTTTTAAAAACATTTTGGAAAAAAATTTCCATATGACTCTATTCGGCCTTTTTATCCTCAGCTTGATGGACAACAATTTGCGGAAAAGGAATTCCGATTTTATTTTCATCAAAAAGGATTTTCATGGCTCGATTTAAATCCCTGGTTACTTGATATTTCTTGGATTCTTCAGCTTTCGCATAAATGCGAATAATAACCGAAGAATCAGCTAAACTTTGAACGCCTTTATAATAAGGGCCTTCTTGAATTTCTGGGATTTCTTTTTTAATATTCGGAAGATTATCAAGAATAATTTTTTCGACGCGTTTTAAATCTTCATCATAACCAATCGAAATATCGCAAACGGCCGGAGATAAATGCGACGAAGTATTGATGACACTACGAATGTCGGAATTGTTAATCGTCTTAATATCGCCATTCACATCTTCAAATTTCGTCGTGCGAATGCCGATTTCCATGACCATGCCGCGGAAGTCATCAATTTGAATGACATCTCCGACTTGGAACTGGTTTTCAAAAATGATAAATAAGCCACTTAAGACATCTTCAATTAAGCTTTGAGCCCCAAAGCTTAAAGCCAAACCTAAAATGCCGGCGCTGGCAAGTAGGGTTGGGGTTTGCACTCCCCAAGCGCTGAGGATTAAAAACAATCCCACAATCACACTCGAATAGCGAATGACACTGATTAATAAATCACCAATGGTTTCACTGCGATGGCCTTTGCGAGTTAAGATCAGGACTAAGAATTTTAAGATTTGATTGATAATCCACATAAAGATAATAATGGTAAAGCTTTCCAGGATATTGACGTAATTATCGCTGAAGAACTTCACAATATTAAAGAATTTACCGATACTATTGGAAATAACATCCGCGAAAACCGTATCTTTAAACAAAAAGGGAGTGGCAACGCCTAAGAAAATAAGAATAAATATGATGCCGACAATGATAATAATGCGAAATTGTTCTTTTTTAGTTTTATTTTTAAAGTTTTTTAACATATTGTTCTCCTTCAAAATTAGTTAGTAACTATTCCGATGTTACTCCAAGAATAGGAAAGGGTCTCCGAAACTGATTTGGTGGCATATATTTTCACAACATATACAATTCCTGCCAAAGCCGGGATATGGACAATCACGTGGCTGTCAATTATATCACCATTTATTTGGGTTTGGAAAGTCTCCATTCCCTCCACAAGCAAATAAACATTGAAGCTAAAATTGGAGAGCACCAAATTAGGATCATTTAAAGCAATGTCAATGATTAATTCATCCGTTGTTCGCTTCTGAGTAATTTGGTAACTGTAGGCAAGGGTTGTTTGAAAATCAATCCATCCCACTTCTTTTTCCACCGGCCTTTGCGTAATGGCATCCGTGTATTTGGCCAGCAGTTGCACATGGTAATGGGTTAAAGCTTTTAACCTTGTAAACTTAATCAATTCTCCTTGTTCCATTTGCCCGGTCGGTTCGGTATAAGTAAGTAATTTAGTATCTAATATGACGCCGTCTTTAATGAGGTTTACTTCATAAACAATATCCGTTCTTTGGTAAAAGTCCGGATATACACTTACTTCCATATAATTGGCTCCAATATCGCTTTGGTAAAAGGATGGATGCAGCTGTAATGGGGAAGGGAAATTTGCTTCATCAAGAACAACGACTTCACTGGTTTTTAAAGTTGCCTCGAAAACCAAATAGATTTGCACCATTTCATATGCAAACAGCTCAATCCTGGTTATTTGGGAAAACTCGGTGATAGCGAATTCCGTAAAACTCAAATCAACCGGTAAACTTCCATCCGTCGGGACTTGATCTAAAAACAAAAAGGCAAATTTTAATTTTACACTGGCAATTTCGGATTTTAAATCATTGTAACTGGTCGTAATATCCATTAATAACATTTCTTGACTGGTGAAGGGATCGGGTGGAGCTTCTTGCCACCCCACAATGCGACCACCATAGTTGGCTGCTGTTTTGACGGTGCTCTTGGCAAGGACCCCCTCACCAAAGCCATAAGCCGCCATCACCAGCAAGTCATATTCAGTATTGGGTTTGAGTGAACCAAAACTTCCTTGTTGCCAACCCACTTCTAGACTTTGCTCGTGGCTTTCCACGGCGTTTTGGGCGACGATCTTAAGCGTGCCATCGGTTATGGTGGCATCATCATCCATGATTTCTACTTGGAAATAAATATCATTCCCAAAAACTTCGGTGGTAATAAAACGAGCTTTCGGAATCCTTGGAGCAATGACAACCGCGGCCACCACTACCACCGTCGTCACGACAAATGAAGAAAGCCAGTTTTGAACCATTGCTTTCTTTTGTTTGTCTTGAAATCTTTTTTTTCGGTTAGAAATACTCAGCATCTTCTCACCTCTTGTGTCATTATAGCACTTTTGAAACAGCCTTTCAATATTTTAATTTTCTTATGAGAAAGGCTCGTTTTAAAACGAACCTTTTTTAGAGTTATTCCCTTATTTCAAAATAAAAACCCGAATAATATGTTCGACCTTCCACCCATTGCGAACCTGGTTTATAATACATTTTTCCGGATATTTCTTTTTTCATGATTAAGTCCGTAATGCGAAATAAATTATTTTCGGTATTTAAATCCATACATACATACTCAAGATAAAGATAGTCATCAATGGTTTCGATTTTTGTGAAAGCATCCTCTTCCATTTTTTGGCTATTGATGCTTAAACTTGAAAACAAATAGTTATTCTTGGGTTCAATTGTCAACCGGACGGTGACGGTACTGCCCGTGGCAACGGAAGCACAATAATAAAGTTCAACGGGAGCCGTAGAATTAAGCGGTTTGATTTGATGGCTTAGCGCTAGTAATGAGTCATTATTGAATTCATCATAGTATTCAAAATAGTTGTAATATTCACCCAAGATTTCCGTTCCTTCTTCATCAAAGAAACTAATTCCCAGTAACTTTCCATACTGGCTGCCCGAACTATAATTATAGCATCCGCTTAAAATCAGCAATATTAGGACCAGCCCCAGTAAATAAATTTTCTTCATTTTTCCTCCTAGTAAATTAAATCCATTAAAAAAATCCCCATTCCATAGCTAACAATATTGGCTTCTAAAGAAAGGATAAATGCGGTTTTAATTTTTTTTAACAACAAGTAATATACTCCAAATTCGATTATGACCACGATTATTTCCAGTATTAACACCATTAAATAGTAATTTGGAAAATTTATTTTGATAATCAGAACATTCATGGTGAGGTTGGTGATGATATTCATTGTCCCGCCCACCGCCAAGATAAAAGGTTTTACCTTAAATAACATTAAAACCAGCAACTCACAAACAAGGGTTAAGGTCAAAGCTTTTAATAATGTTTCAATCATCAATTGATTCACTTTCGATACCATCCTTTAGGAATCTTTAGAAATAAGCCAAGATAAAAAGTCGTTAATTTTAGGAATAGGCCGTATCCCTGATTGCTATAACTCCAAAATCTTCATGATAACCGTTTTGATGATAAAAGATAAAATAGTATTCACCAATAGGCAAAATTATTTCAACGTCTTTATTCCAAAAATAACCGATTTCCTTTAATACAACTTCATCATTGGCATTGTAAAGAATAAAATTCATTGAGAAACGGAAATAATAAGTTTTGGTTTCTAAAATTGTCAAATGATAATAATCAATGTCCCCGGTATATTCTAAATGGATTTCCTGTAATTGATTGATTGTAATCGTACCATACGTGTTGCTTGGATAATCATCTGAAGGCGGATTACTTAAAATACAAAAAGCAAACGAATAGGCATAGTTTATTTCGTTCCCTTGGTATATGATTCTCAGATAATAAGTGCCGGGCTGCAGATTATAATAATCGGGATCATGACCATAATCAAAAGAAATGATGTCCATTTGGTCATTTAATATTTCCATATCGTCTCGATAACAACTGATATAAACTAACGACAACTCGGAAATAGTGAATTTATGGTAAATCTTCGAGTTCTTGGTTGGTAAAACCCCGGTTAATTTGGGAATGCTGGGGTCGGTTCGATGGTTGGTACCCGTGTACGTAGCTATCGAAAAATCCAATGTTTTGGTTTGGTCAAGCATACATTCGTATTTGATTCGATAAATCACTAACCCTGATGTTTGATAAACCCTAATGTAATAGATTCCCGGTTGCAAACTTATACTTGCTCCACTGGCGAAAATAGGACTGCCATCTTCGGAATAGAAATCGACATAAGGTTCTTTAGTAATATCTTGCGTTTCCCATTTAATGGTATATATGCCCCCACTTTCAACATTCAGCCTAAAATAATCTTCTCGACACCTGGAACCAACCAAATAAGTTTCGTTGGATAGTTCGGTTGTTAATACGGGCATGGTTACTAAATCTGAAGTTGTGTCAGGGTTATCATTAATTATGACCGAATTAAAAGAATAACTCAAAGCTGTTGGCGAGCCAAAAACAATCTCGTTTGTTCCTGGGATAATCGGAATAAAATATTTATTATCTCGTTCCATGCGAATGCGTGTATAATTTCGGCTAAACCCGCAGCTATAGACAAGCGGAGATGCTCCAAAAGTATCAATGATCAAAACTCCATAGGCCATAGCTTCATACTTATAAAAAGCAAAATCAAATTTACCTTCGCATATCACTTCATTGGTGGCAGTAATTATCAAAGGTTCATTGACATTGGCCACCGTTTCATAAGTCAACTTAAGAAACGATAGAGTATACTCTTTAAGATTCGGGTGGTCGATTTTAACGTAATAAAGCCCGGAAGACGGGATGATTAAAACATTGTTATTGGCAACTTCATGATTTTGCCACAACGGATGGTATTTGATTTCCGTTAAATTTTCCGCAAATATATCGATGTCACCGCTATTAAACTCGGTTAAGATAACTTCATACAAACCAGCTTCTAACTGAACTTGATAGTAATGCGGATTCGGTGATTCATAACCGATGATGGGTTTGGAAGCATCGGTTAATGTGGTTATTTCTTCAATGGTGCTTGGAATTTTTAAAAAAACATTGGGTTGATTATAATCAAAAGGAACAATCGGTTCATTGATCTTATCAACCATCGTGGAAAGATGAATGGATAAAGTATATTTGAAATCTTCAAAATCAAAAGTGAAATCTTTGATTTCCAAAGAAATCCCCATTTGCTTGGTTTGCTCACTGTAAATGACTTCGATTTCCACAGCAATTTCCGAGAAGACTTCCCAAGGTAAATCGATTGATGCCGCAAGTTCTTCAAAAGCGATATCATCATATCCTAAATTACCAAAGTTTGTATAAATCAAATAATGATCACTTTCAATTTTTCGAAATGTACCATTGGCCTTGAATAATGCGCTGACGTTAATATCTTCAAAGTAAAAATCGGCAATGGTCGTGAATAAAGAGGTTGATAAAATATATTTACCGTAATTGTATTCTAAAACATCCAAGTAAATATTATCCCCGACTTGATGATAAATATCATATCCTATTTCTCCATTATTGATAAAAACGCGGTTTTCAAAGTAACGAGCAGTTTTATCGACTCGGGATTCCATCATGGTATTGGCACTGCTTGACGATGTTCCATATAAAGAGTTGTTAGCTTTAAAACTAACGTTTGTCACGTTTAGATAATGGTACTGGTTAGCATTAATTAATAAAGTATCTAGTTTTTGCCCAAAATCGGCTATTTCTTGATAATTAACCGCGGGGAAATTGGTCTTCTCCCAATGAGCAAAGAGGATAATGTCATGGTCTAAACTAAAAACAAACGGAGTTTCCACTTTTGCTCCATCCAAAAACCACCCCACAAACATATAGTTTTCCTTGGTCGGTGTCGGTAAACCGGTGATGGTTTGACCAAACGTAATCAATGATGATTGAATGCTTTGAGCGGAATTGGAAGCGAAAGTGATGTTGTATGTTCTGTTTTTATATTGAGCCTTAAAAATGATTTTTTCATCCGTCGTAATCCGGCTCCATCCCGTAAATTCATAACCATAGCGGGTTGGTTCTTCACAAGTAGCATCCCCAAGATTATAGACGGATTGCGTTTTTAAAATGGTTCCGTCATCATCTTGGAATTCCACATTGATTTTATTCCTTGTATATAGAGCGACAAGTTCCACATCATGTTGATATAAAAAAGTATAAGGAAGCTCAATTACGGTTCCGTTAATCTGCCAACCGATAAATTGATAACCTGTTTTAACCGGAATGGGTAGCTCTTCAATCACTTGTTGATAATGAACGGTTAAATTCGGAATTACGGTTTCATTGTTAGGACTAAAAATCATCTGAAATTCATTATTCGTATAACTAGCAACAAGCGTAATATTATCGACATACTCATAAATAAAACGGGAAGGTAACGTTTCATGTTCTAAAGTCCAAGCTACAAATTGGCTACCAGGTTTGGACGGCTTTGGAAGGTTAACTTCTTGACCAAAAGTAACTTCTAAATCGGAAAGCTGGTTTCCTCCGGCTTCATCAAAGGTGATGGTGAAACTTTTGGCGGTATAAGTAGCCATTAAAACTTGTATTTTGTCATCAACACTGATTTCTTCCCAACTTAGAAAATCATAACCCGGGCGATTGAGAAGCGGTGGGATGGCTTCTTCAAAAGCTGTGACAACCTGGGAAGAGATTAAAGAATCATCATAATCACGAAATTCAACAGTCAATTGGTTTTGCTCAATTGTCCTAAAACATCCCGCCAAGAAAAACATTAGCAAGACGAGAAATCCCCAACCTAAAATAATTTTTCTTTGCATTTTACCCTTCATCATCTTGATATTTTATGAAAAAAGCATTTAAATATTTTCACAAGATAATTATATCACTTATTATCCAAAATGGACAGCCCTCTTTCCCATCCTTTTGCATTTTTCTCCAAAGACTAAATAAAAAAGCATATATATGGTTTGAACCGATATTTATGCTTTTACTTTATTTTATTCAAAGATTTCTTGTGGTTTCTTACAATAAGTTTTTGCAAATAGGTGTTTCTTTCAATTCCCACAACAATTCCTCCATTTTATTTTTTTTCGGATTTAACCATTTTAATAAAATATAAACGATGGTGTTTTTAATCTAACTTCTTTGTAAATTTGTATTTCTTTCCGAAAAAATTTTTATTGCTAAATATGATTACAAAAAAGTCTTAATACGTTAGCAAATATACTTTGCATTTGTATTAAGACTTACGTTTTTATATGGAGTCTCTGTTAACCTTAAAGGGTCGTGCTTTTGGGGGCTCTTTAACCTTAACTGGTAAGAAAATGACCTAATCGCGTAAATAGTGGAATAATCAAGTAAATTGATACTATTTTCAATTAGATATTTTATTGAATAATTTCTCATTATAATTAGAACCATGGTATTAAACTACTATAGAATTGTATCGATTAAGCATGTCAACTAACTTAGGATCGTTTGATAATTTCTTATTGAAGAATTGTAAATGATGTGAGACTAAATCTTTCTAAAGAGAAACCCTCAAAGGGGGGTAAGGGGGAATGTGTCCCCCTGATAGTCTATAACTTTTTTCGAAAATTAACTGGCTAGATAATTAGTTAAATTTCTCTCAATTAAACTGGCTCTCATTTCAATCGGTGTTTTATAGTTTAGTGGAGTCATCGCAATCCGATTGGAGCGATATAAATAGCGTTTCATTTGAACCTGCAGATCCTCATAACTATAGAATTTTAAGTACTGATAAAAGCGTTCATTGTCATTTCGATGACTTCGTTCAACCTTTCCATTATGTCTGGGTGTTCTAGGTCTAATCGTTTTATGCGTAATCCCCAGTTTTTGACATGCTATATCAAACGGATGAATGAGGTTGGTATCTTTGAAATAAGTAAATTCAAAGCCATTATCGGTTTGAATAATTCGCGGAACATATCCAAAATAACAAATCGCACGATATAGAAAATCATTGGTGCTATAAGATGATTGTTCTTGGTAAGGATAGATAAATCGCTCACGAGACGCTTCATCGATGATAGTGTACTGAAAATAGTGATGATCATCGTTCAAATTGACGTTACAATCGCGCGGAACATATTTAACGTCTAATTGCATCTTTTCTCCTAAAGACTCAGGGGTATGATAAATTTTCGGCTTATAGGGCTTTCTCACAGCAGTTTTATTAACATAATAGCCAATTCGTACTAAAAC
>JBFXGS010000060.1:0-8218 GCA_050177775.1 Bacilli bacterium
AAAAATTAAACATCAAAATTTTCTCTTTTTTTTGTTTATTTTTATGAAAAAACTTTCATTTTTGATTTTCTCTTTTAATCCCGACTTCTTTATAGTATAATAAATGCTATATATTTACCAAACAAGAAAGAGAGATAGCGAATATGAATGATACCATTTACTCATCTTTACTCATCAACAAATTAAATAATGATATAAAAAACTATTTTCCTCATTTGTTTTTGATTGATGAAACAATGGAAAAAACTTTTCAAAGTGTTTCGCGTCTCGTAATGCTTGATCGCTATAGCCAAAAAGATATTAACCATGTTTCTTTAAGTGCAGGTGATTTAGTGGTTTGTATTCTAAAAGACGATCCTAACTTTCCGACCCGAGGAATCGGTTACATTCAGCATCTTGAAAACGAAGAAGTCTTTATTGCCCTGGAAACGGAATTTGTGGGCATGTGTCAAGATGCCGATGAGCACGGAGTCATCAAAAGAAAACTAAATGAAATCGATAAACCATTAGAAATATTTTATGAGCAAATTTGCCATCGCGTTGCTAACAATTTAGCTTTGGGCGAAAAAATCGAAACAGTTCGCGATTTTTATCACGAATTAAACAGTCTAAATTTAATTCCCGCGGGTCGCGTTTTATTTGGAGCTGGTTCCAATTCCGCCGTTACTTACTTCAATTGTTTTGTCATGCCTTTTATTACTGACTCAAGGAGCGGAATTTCTATTCATCGTCAAAAAGTCATGGAAATTATGTCCCGAGGTGGTGGGGTTGGCACAAACGGTTCATCTTTACGCCCCAAAAACTCACTTGCAAAAGGAGTCAGTGGAAAATCCAGTGGAGCGGTAAGCTGGCTGCATGATTTATCCGAATTAACTCATCTTGTCGAACAAGGTGGTTCACGCCGTGGTGCCCAAATGATTATGTTAGCTGATTGGCATCCCGATATCATTGAATTCATTATCAGTAAAATGCAAAACCCCCGCATTTTACAGTTCTTAATCAACAATTTAACGGATGAAGATATTGTTCGTGAAGCTAAAAATAAATTAAAATTTGTTCCTCTTACTTTAGAAGAACAAGAAATGTATGAATGGGTAGTTGAAAGTTCCAAACAAAACCCTTCCGCAATCAGTAAATCCACTTTAGAAAAAGCCAAAGAAGTCTTACAAGCAAAAGGCTTTTACGAAGTCAACAACCCTAATTTCTTGTCGGGTGCTAACATTTCCGTCGCTATTACAAAAGAATTTATGAATGCCGTCGAAAATGATTTAACTTATCAATTACGCTATCCCGACATTGATAATTATACCAAAGGCGAAAAAGCCGCTTATGATGAAAAATGGCACAATATCGGTGATGTTCGCGTTTGGGAAAAAATGGGTTATGCTATCAAAACGCATAAAGTCATCAGAGCTAAAGAACTATGGAATCTGATCAACATTTGTGCGACTTATTCAGCGGAACCCGGTATTTTCTTTATTGATAATGCGAATGATATGACGAATGCGAAAGGTTATGGTCAACAAGTAGTTTGTACAAACCCGTGCGGCGAACAACCACTCGCTCCTTATTCCGTATGCAATTTAGCTGCTATCAATTTAGCTAATATGGTTGACTTTGAACAAGCGGATGTTGATTGGATAAAACTAGGCCAAACAATCAAGACCGCAGTCAGAATGCAGGACAATGTAATTGACCGTACAACCTATTTTCTTGAAGAAAACCGTATTCAAGCCCTTGGAGAACGCCGCGTTGGCTTAGGAATCATGGGACTTCACGATTTAATTATTTATTGCAATTATCGTTATGGAAGTAAAAAAGCCAACCGCTTTGTTGATCGATTATTTGAATTCATTGCTTCGAAAGCTTATGAAACTTCCATTAATCTAGCTATCGAAAAGGGAAGTTTTCCGTTTCTTGATCAGTATGGATCGCGTCAAAAATTCATTGACTCCGGTTATATGAAAAAAATGCCAACCCACATTCGTGAAGCCATTTTAAAACATGGAATTCGTAATTCCCATTTGCTAACCATTGCTCCAACCGGATCAACGGGCACCATGGTTGGTGTTTCAACGGGTTTGGAACCTTACTTTGCTTTTAAATATTATCGCAGCGGACGTTTAGGAAAATTCATGGAAGTTAACGCGCCGATTGTGGAAAACTATCTAAAGCTTCATCCTGAATATCAAAACCAACCACTTCCCGATATCTTTGTTTCCGCAATGGGTTTGACGGCGGAAGAACACGCCGATGTGCAATGTGTCATTCAACGTTGGGTCGATTCTTCCATTTCCAAAACCGTCAATGCTCCAAAAGGATATTCTGTTGAAGATGTAGAAAGATTATATATGCGTCTTTATAAAGGAAAAGCCAAAGGTGGAACTGTTTATGTAGATGGAAGCCGTGACACGCAGGTGTTGACCCTCAAAAAAGAAGATAACCTTCCAAAACAAGTTGAGTTGTCCGATTTGGGTATTAAGATTGAAGAAAATATTGTTGCGAAAGAAAAAGATGAGATTAATCCTCCGAACACTAAATCAAATCGAAATATTGGTGTGGAAATTGGTGACATCTGTCCTATTTGTAAAGAAGGTACTGTTGAAGACATCGGTGGATGCAATACTTGTACTAACTGCAATGCGCAATTAAAATGTGGATTATAATTAAAAAGGAGATTCATTCTAAAGGATAAATCTCCTTTTTCAAGAAAAGGATTAACGATGAATGAACCCAAAAGTTTAAAAATGCGCCATCTTCCAATGGGAAGATTAATTGCTTCCATGAGTATTCCCGCCATGTTTTCGATGCTCATTCAAGCTTTATATAATATTGTTGATAGTATTTACGTCGGCCGAATTGACCTTGCCAATGACAATATGATAACGGCTGTCGGTTATGCTTTTCCGATGCAACTTATTTTAATGGGTTTTGCTTTGGGAATTGGGATTGGAACCAATGTTTTAGTTGCCCAAAAACTGGGCGAACAAAAACCTGACCAAGCTTCGGCTTTCGCAAAAACAGGATTTGCAATGGGGATAATTGCCGGTATCTTCTTTATACTTGCAAGTTTTGTGATCGTAAAACCATTTATGAATATGATGTCTAATTCCGAGGAAATCACGAGGGCGGGGACTTCCTACCTAAGCATTGTCATGCTCTTTTCCATGGGAATGTTTATTGAAATGATCTGCAATAAAATATTGCAAGGCATGGGAAGGATGATTGTTCCGATGATTACGCAATTAATCGGAGCCATTATTAATATCATCCTTGATCCCATCTTTATTTTTGGTTGGCTTGGTTTACCGGCCATGGGCATTCAAGGAGCCGCCATTGCGACGATCATCGGTCAGTTTTCAGCAATGTTCTTCGTAGTTCTATATTTGTTTAAAAAGAAGTTTGAAATTACCTTAAATTTTAAAAAGTTTACTTTTAAAAAAGCTTATGTTCTTCCGATTATTCGCGTCGGTGCTCCCTCATTAATCATGAATTCTTTAGGTTCCATCACCAACGTTTTATTTAATTCCATCCTCAAGGATTTAAATCCTACCGAAACCGCCAATGCTGTTTTAATTTCCTATAGCCGCTTACAAAGTTTTATCTTTATGCCTGTTTTTGGTTTAAATCAAGGTGGAATGCCAATTTTATCCTATAATTACGGGGCCAACAATCGCACTCGCTATTATCACGGCATGAAAATATTAATGACAACGGCCTTTTTGATTATGGCTTTGGGTTTGTTAATTTTTCAATTGTTCCCAAAAACGCTTCTTAACTTCTTTTCCCCTAGTCCCGAAATGTTGTTAATGGGAATGCCCGCGCTTCGGATTATCAGCCTTTCTTTTATATTTGTTGCTTTCAGCATCATTTCTTCCATGGCCCTACAGTCCATCGGGAAAGGGGAAGCGGCCCTCGTTGTTTCTTTGCTTCGTCAAGCACTGGTTCTTCTTCCTTGTGCCTATTTCTTGGGGCAAATCGGGGGAATTGATCTTGTTTGGTGGGCTTTCCCCATCGCCGAATTTATCATCGCCACCATTTCCATCCCGGTAGTTATCGTATTAATCAAAAAAGCCTTTGCCAGAAAACTCATCGTTAATGTGTAAAACAAATTTATAACATTTTTTAAAAAACAGCGTATAATTATTATCATAGAGGTTATCTTTATGGAACCAGAAAAAAAAGAACGAATTTTAATAATTGGGGTGAACACCAGTGCTTCACCCATCGTATATGAAGAAGAAATTGCTGAATTAGTCAATCTTTGCGAAGCTTGTGATTTAGAGGTAGTTGACACCATCACGCAAAATCTCGATTCCATCAATCCGCAAACCTATCTTGGTAAAGGAAAAGTCGAAGAGATTGCTCAATTAGTTACGGACTTAAAAATTGACGTTTTAGTTTTTAATGATGAATTAAAACCTTTACAAATCATGAAAATCCAAGAAATAGTTGATTGTGACATATTCGATCGAACATACATCATTTTGGAAATTTTCCGCCGCCGCGCCAAAACAAAAGAAGCCATCCTCCAAGTTGAGATCGCCACTTTACGTTATCGTCTTCCTCAACTAATCGGAATGCATAGTAATATGGCCCGTCAACGCGGAACCGGAAGTATGTCCCATGGTCGAGGTATCGGCGAAACAAAACTCGAACTCGATAAGCGAATTATTTATAACCGCATTGCGACAGCTAAAAAAGAATTAAGTGAACTGACTAATTTGCGAAAGCAACAACGCCAAAAGCGAAAAAAGCAACAAATGAAAATTGTTGCTTTGGTTGGTTATACCAATTCGGGAAAATCTTCCACCCTAAACGCTCTTCTAAAACAATCCGTTGCCTTAAAAAAAGAAGTTCTTGAAAAAGATATGTTGTTTGCGACTTTAGAAACATCAACGCGTTTAATCAAAACTAACCATAATTTGCAATTCCTAGTAACCGATACCGTTGGTTTTATCAGCAAACTTCCTCATCAATTGATTGAAGCCTTTAAATCAACTTTAGAAGAAATAACCGAATCCGACTTAATTGTCCATATCGTTGATAGTTCAAATCCGCAATTTGAAAAGCAGATCGATATTACCAATCAAGTTCTTGAAGACATCGGCGTGAAAAACATTCCGATGATTTATGCTTTTAATAAAATAGACTTACATAGCAATTATTTCTTTGTGCCTTTTAAATATAATCAAGCGCTCCGCATCAGTGCGATCAAAAATATAAATATCGACCAATTAATCATGATGATTGAAGATCAACTTTTTAAAGCCGATCATGTTGTTGATTATCAAATTGCTTTTAGTGATGTCCAAATGATGAACTATTTGCATGAACACGCCATAATCTTAGCATCAAGTCAAGATGAAACCAATTATTATGTAAAAGCCAAAGTCTCAAACTTGGTTTTAGAAAAGATGAAACCATATGAAAAGTGACCTGTAAAGGTCACTTTTCAATTACAAAGGGTTCTAATAAATTCAATCTTAACATCATTTCTTTTTCTAATTCATTGGCCGGCCATAACTTTGGTTCTTTATTAGAATAACTTTCCCAGTTAGATAAATCATGGCCTTCTTCTACAAATAATAAATAACCATGATATATTTTCTTATCATCGGATAAGATGATTTTCCCATGATTGAGAACGGTTGGGGAAAAACCCCACTTTTGATAAAATGACTTGATGACATCATCATGGAAGTCGGTTTTTTTCAGTTTAACTACAAAAACTTTGGCTTGCTTTTTCTTATCAGGAATCAGCAAGATATTATCTTTTGTTCGTAACAATAAAAATAAATATTCTTGAAAATATACTTTACTCGTGGTTTTGGTTTTCGCATATCGGATTTTATCAAACAAAAAAACCAACATTCCGATTAATCCATACAAGCCGCTTGCACAAATGTAAAAAAGATAAGCATATAAATGAGTTGTGGTGTTTTGGCTTCGATCAATTAACCAAGATAGCAGAAAGATGAAAACTAAAAGTAATCCCATCCCTAAATTTATCCAAGCACGGATGAAGTTTTTTGTATGTTTTATCGCTTGATTAATGATGAAGAAGATTAGCCCCATCCCTAAAATGGCACCAGCTAAATCAATCCACATGATTAGTCACCATAAATCCGTTCGCTGATATCGGATAAAAGAAGCTCCATGTTGATGAAATGGATGATTGTATCCGTGTATTTGGAACTTGGAGAATAAAAAGCTCTTGTTTTGATGACATCACTTTCGATTCCATCAAAAGCGGTAATCACAAAGCGACCGCGATTCACGGAATACGGGGGAATGAAAACTAAAACACTAAACTTTCCATCGATAATTTCGGCTTCATAAGTAATCGAATAATTCGGGATGGTAAAATCTAAGGTAACTCTTAAATCATCATCATTTATGTCACTTACTTCTCCAGATACTTTAATCCAATCTCGGTAATTAAAAACCAAGGAATCGGCTTCAATTTGAATGTTGTTTAAAATAGGGGCTTCATTAGTGTCATAAATACCGGTGGAAATCGGTTTAAAGTAAGTTCCCATGATGCCATCAACATAAACTGTTTGCACATAGTACGTATAATCAACGAGGTTGTCCGCTTCATGCCTTACGAAAAAGGCTTCTTTTTGATTAAGAACAACATCATAAATCAAACTTGTTTGCGGATCGAATACTTCTTGATGAGGGAGTCGATAGATGACATACCCGTAAGCGCTCGGATTAGCATCAAAGTATAAATTGATGTGATTCGTATTTCGCCATGTCGATAAAGTAGGACTTGGGTAACTGGTTAATTTTTGTGTAAAAATAATCGGCGGAAGGGCTCGATGAGCCCAACGGCTTTTCAATATTTTATAAGCTTCCGTCATATTAACGTTGGCTGGATAACGCAGTTCTTTAATCGAGAAAAAAACAAAACCATCAACGGTTGGATAGGAATTGGCCAACATCATTTGATTGTCCATTTCGGGAATTTCCCAGCCTTGGTTTGTGGAAGTATATTGATAAGGAGCCAATCCAATGTATAATTTCACATCGCCCTTACTTACTTCATTGGCCCACCATCTTGTAATAGCCGGATGATTGCCATTTAAATTGCCGTAATTTTGGGGAACAATGTAATCAATCCATTCCTCATTAACCCACTTTTTGGTGTCCGCAAATAAATCAACATAGGAACTATAACTATAACAAGCAATATCGGTCATTCCGCCGGGTTGGCCATATGCTCCACAACCCATATTGTCAGCAGGAGCCCATACTCCCGCCGGACTAATGCCAAATTGAACTTGCTTGTTAAGAGAAGCATTCAAACTTACTAATAAATCATGAATCCCCTCAATCAAAATATTGACTTGTTCACGGCGCCAATCTCCTTTTGATAAATAAGGATTGCTTAATAAATAGGTTTGATAATTATCGTTATCTTCGGCATCGGCGACACCATTATAAAAGTAATCGTCAAAATGGATGGCATCGACATCATACTTGCGAACTATTTCTTCAATGGTGTCATAAATGTGTTCACGAACCAACGGTTCAGCGGGGTTTAATAAAACCCGAGCATCACCCGCTGTATGAATTCCTCTGACTAATAAATCGGGATGACGTCTTGCGAAATTAATCGGGTCTAACGTTTGTAAATAGCTATTCAATTCGGTTTGATAATCCCCCGTATCCGGTAAAACTCCTAAAGAAGCACGGTAGGGGTTGAGCCAAGCATGAAATTCCATATTGCGTTCATGGCACTTTTCAATCATCCAAGCCATCGGATCCCAGCCCGGGTATCGTCCTTCCACATTAATCAAAAAACGACTCCAAGGGTTAATGGTTGAACTATAAAAAGCATCATTGGTCGGACGAACTTGAAATATCACAACATTTAATTTATAAGCTTCAAAAACATCTAAAATCCTTATAAATTCATCTTGGTAGGCTTTTATATCAATCGCTTGGGAAGAAGTTTGCCTTGGCATATCAATATTGCTGACTGTTGCTACCCAAGCTCCTCGAAATTCAAAAATTTTTTCTTGATAGTTGGTTGTGGCTGTGACTTGGGGACGGAATAAGAAAAGACTTGTTAGCCCAAGCAGAAACACCATTAAAAATAGTTTTAATTTTCTCACATTTTCACCTCTTGGGAAATTATACCATAATTGCCAAAGAAAGACCAGTGAAACCATTTTTAAATTGACTAAAAACCTGAATTTTTGTATAA
>JBFXGS010000061.1:0-7840 GCA_050177775.1 Bacilli bacterium
ATGTTAAAATCCTCCTGATATTTTTTTTACTTTGTTATTATACTATATTCTAATCGTTTTAGCAAGTTATTTATTTATTTTTTAACATTTCTTCGAAAATTAAAGAACTGATGTATTGGTAACCTTCTTCACCGGGATGAATGTTTAGAGGATTGGGGATATATTTTTGGGAAGAAGCTGTAGAAATATCAATGAAACGACATTGTGTCTGACTGGCGACACTACTGATCGTTGCATCAAGTTTGGAAAACATCGCATAATCCTGAGATGAAAAATAGTTTTCAAAGTAAGGAAGAGGCATATAATAGCCAATTAAATAAATCTCGGCATCTTGATTGTATGTTTTTAATAAACTGATTATTTCCAAATAATTTAAAGTCAGTTGGTCGTATGCTTCATTTATTTCCGAAATGTCATATGAAAGAGAAAAAGGACTCCAGTCAATGGTAAGTTTAGCCATTAAATCGTTTGCGCCAATGGAAATGGTTATTATTTTGGCTTTCGCAATTTCTTCAATAATGGTTTGATTGTTCTGTTGAAAGAAATCGGGGTGCTTAAGTCGATAAAGAAGACCCCATGAAGTCATTCCGCTTTGAGCAAAATCATTGTGAAAAGAAGATATGATGTTGGCAAGAACCAACTTTTCGCCAAGATAATCGGAATACCCTTTTCCCAAAGTGTTATCACTCATGTGCCCCGCTGCTAACGAATCTCCTAAAGCTAAATATAACTCGTTCGCTTTTAGGGGACCAGTAAATTGTTTTTGTGCAAGACAATTTAAATCCCATTCTTCAGACCATAAGATAAAAGGGTTAGAAAATTCGAAGATGAGGTTTTGTTGGATCGTTAAGCCCTTAAAAGCTTCTTTTTCAATGTAAAAAACCGAAGAAGGAATCGTAACATTCGCCAAAGCAGTGGCGTTTGCGAAAGCTTGTTCATCAATTCTTTTGATTCGACCAGTAATTACGATAGTGTTTAAACTGACACAATTTCTAAAAGCAAAATCGGGAATTTCTAACAGGTTTTCTGATAAGATAATCGCTTCAATATTTGAACAATTTTCAAAACTTGAAGGGTTTATTTTCAAAACAAGTTCAGTCATGGTTATTTGCTTTAAATAATGATTATTGAAAAAAGCTTTTTTGCCGACGGTGGGTGCATTAATGATAAAAGTTGTATTGGTTTTTCCTTCAGGATAATAAACTAAGATATTCATTGATTTTGAAAATACAATTCCATCAATTGATAAATAATTGGCGTTATTACTTGAAATGTTGATTTGCTCCAATGATGTACAATTTTCAAATAGCAAAGGTTGAATATTTTTAAAAGTACTTGGCAAGTCGATGATTCGCATATGGGAAAGAAGCGATAAGGGTATTAAAATGGATTCAATTCCTTCCGGTATCGTTATTCTTTCTTCTTCAAGTATGCTCTCATCAAATGCCATAATCGAAGAATTTTCCACAATAAATGGTAATTCTTGTTGGCAGCCAACAACCATCAAAAAAATAAACCCTGCTAAAAAAACAAAAAGACTTTTACTTTGTTTCTTTTTTTGTTTTTTCAATTGCATCATAACGTTCCTTAAGCATTTCCTCATTTTTACTAGTTTCTTTAGGAATCCAATATTTGGCATCCTTAATGGCATTAGGTAAATATTGCTGCTTTACCCATGCTCCAGGATAATCATGGGGGTACTTATAACTTGTTTGATCGTCATCGAAAGCGTAGACATTTTTTAAATGAGTTGGTAAAGTCCCACTTCGCCCTTCCTCAATATCTTTTAAGGCCGCATCAATTCCGATGAGAGTACTGTTTGATTTAGGGGACAGCGCCATCTCGACGACAATACTGGCTAATGGCAAGCGAGCTTCCGGCATTCCCAGTTCAAGGGCTGCTTCACAAGCTGCTCGTACTTTTGGTCCCATACTCGGGTTCGCTAAAGAAATATCTTCATAACAAATACAATATAGTCTTCGCACAAGCGGGAGGAAATCTTCGGCCGATAATAACTTGGCTAGGTAATGCAAACTGGCATTTACATCGCTGCCCCGTATCGATTTATGTAACCCGCTTAAAGTGTCGTAATAATTATCATCACTTTTATCGATATTAATGGATGGTTTTTGGATTATGGTTTTCGCAAAATTTAAATCAATTATTTGATTTTCAGTTTTTGAAAAGAAGATTCCTTCAATCATATTGATTAGGGAACGGGCATCACCATTTGCCATTTGCACAACGTATTCAATGGCTTTTTCTTCCATAACAAGAGTGGAATCAAGCTTTTGCAAAGCTTTAGCAAGGATGCCTCTTAAATCTTCGTCAGTAAGGGGATTTAGTTTTAGTACTAAGCAACGAGAACGAACCGCAGGATTGACGGAATGATAGGGATTAATGGTTGTAATTCCAATCATGGTAATTTTCCCATTTTCCACAAACGGGAGCAAGTAATCTTGGATGTCTTTTTTCATTCGATGGATTTCATCAATAATGATTATCGATTTACCTTCCACTGATAGGGTATCAATTATGTCTTTTAAGCGCGCTTTATTATCCGTCGAAGCATTAAAAGTATGAAAAGGTAAGCCAAGATCATGGCTTATGGCTAAAGCAATAGTCGTTTTTCCTGTGCCAGGATTTCCGAACAGGATTAAAGATGGCAGAACTTGTTTATTTATCATCTTGCGAATGACGCCATTTTTGCCGACTAAATGATTTTGACCAAATACATCATTAATTGTTTCTGGTCGTAGTTTAAACGCTAAAGGTTCCATATTATCACCTAATTGATTTTAACATAAGATCCCTTTTTAGTAAAGTTAATCAATTATTTAAGATGGTTGATTTTTTTATTCTCTAACTGGTATTTTGAATAATATTTTGATATAATATTAACATATTAAGGAGAGCACCATGGATTATAAGAAATATATTGCCACAATCAAAGATTTTCCCATTGAAGGGATTTTATTTAGAGACATCACGCCATTAATGGCTGATGGAACCGCCTTTCATAATGCGGTAAATGAATTAAAACAATTCGCTGTTTCGCAAAAAGCCGAAGTCATTGTTGGTCCCGAGTCAAGAGGGTTCATTTTTGGATGTCCAATAGCTTATGAATTAGGAATTGGATTTGTTCCAATTCGCAAACCTAATAAATTGCCTCGTGAAACGGTATCTGTTTCCTATCAACTTGAATATGGTCAAAATACTCTATGCATACATAAAGACGCCATTAAGCCCAATCAACGCGTGTTCATCATTGATGATTTGCTGGCAACCGGAGGAACGGTAAAAGCGACGATTGAATTGATTGAAAAATTAGGCGGAGTTGTGGTTGGGTGTGGTTTTTTAATTGAATTAGATGAATTAAAAGGCCGTGAATTACTTAAAAATTACTCGGTTAAAGCTTTAATCAATTTTTAATTGACAAATGATTTTTTCGGAAAGGAGGTGGTATGATGGAAAACAAAAAAACGATTATCGACGTTGTTAATCAAGCAAAATTGTATTTGCATAATCCTAAAAACATTGAGTTAATTCAAAACGCTTATGAATTTGCGCGCATGAAGCACGAAGGACAATTTCGAAAATCATTGGATCCATACATCCAACATCCCATCGAAGTTGCCTTTATGCTTGCGGAATTAAGAGTTTCCCCAACTGTCATTGCGGCGGGTTTATTGCATGATATTTTGGAAGATACTGATGTTTCAAAAGAGCAACTAATAGAAATTTTTGGAAATGATGTTGCTAATATTGTTGACGGAGTCACAAAAATTAGCAAATTAAAATACATGACCAAGGAAAAAGCTTTAGCAAAATCCCACCAAAAAATCTTATTAGCGATGGCAAAGGATATTCGCGTCATTATAGTTAAATTATTAGATCGAGTTCACAACATGCGGACCCTGGAATTCCAATCTTTAGAAAAACAAATAAAAATCGCTAAGGAAACTATGGATTTATATGCTCCTTTGGCCCACCGTTTAGGTATGTACCGAATCAAAGCCGAACTTGAGGATACAAGTCTTAAGTATCTTGAACCTGAACAATATCAAAAGATCTTTGATTTAATCAATATGCAAAAGACCATCCGTGAAGAAGATATTCGGCAAATGCAGATTCGTCTTGAAGAGTTACTTTCACAAAACCATATTGAAAAATATGACATCAAGGGACGTATTAAAAATATTTACAGCGTTTGTAAAAAAATGGTGAGCAAGGATTTGGACTTTGATCAAATTTATGATTTGATGGCTTTACGAATTATTGTTCCGACAATTGAGAGTTGTTATCATGTTCTTGGGCTAGTTCATGGTCAATGGACACCCATTCCCAAACGATTTAAAGATTATATTGCGACACCAAAACCTAACTTATATCAATCACTTCATTCCACAATTGTTGGATTAAATGGAAAAATTTACGAGATTCAGATTCGTACCTATGAAATGGATGAAATAGCGGAATTTGGTATTGCTGCTCACTGGGTTTATAAAGAGGAAAACAAAAGTTACTCACCCCAAGAAGAACAACTTGAAATTGCCGCCAAACTTAAGTGGTATAAAGAATTACTAACTTACGCCGAAATTGGCGAAATAGAAGATAATGATCCATTAGAAACGATTCGAGAAGATATTTTTAGTGCCAATGTTTATGTTTTTACTCCAAAAGGCGATGTTCTTGATTTCCCTACGGGAGCAACCCCTTTGGACTTCGCATATCGGATCCACACCGAAGTTGGCAATCACACGGTCGGAGCCATTGTTAATGGAAAAATTGTTCCTTTAACATATAAAATGAAAACTGGTGATGTGATTGAAATCAAAACTTCCAAAAGTTTTGTTGGTCCCAACGAAGCTTGGTTGAAAATTGTCAAAACATCGCATGCAAAACATAAAATCATTTCTGTTTTAAACAGGCTTAAGCGGGATGCTTTAGTTATCATTGGAAAAGATGAATTTGAAAAAGTCTTGAAACAAGAAAACATCCCTCCTTTAAAGCTTGATGATAAAATTGTTGTGGTCAATTTCGGAAAATTTGGGGTTAATAATCTTGAAGATTTTTATTATGAAATCGGTAAAAATGCCATTTCCGCAAAGGGAGCTGCCAACCGCTTAGCTGGACGAATGGAAAAATTGGACGATGAGGCTTTAATCAAACAATATAGTGTTGAAGAAGATAAAAAGAAGATTCATCATTCCGTTAATGACTTTGGCGTTTATGTCGAAGGGTTAACAAAAACGCAAATAAAATTGGCAAACTGTTGCCATCCTATTTTAGGTGATGATATTGTCGGTTATGTGAGCAAGGGATATGGGATTGTTGTCCATCGGCTCGAATGCCATAATAATCGTCACTCGGATGAACAACGTTTTATTGAAGTTTTTTGGGATCCTGATTTTACAAGGAAAAGCTATGAAACGCTCATTACCATTTTGTCATTTGATCGAAGGAACATTGTTGCGGAAATGATCAATTCATTAAACAGCGTTGCCGTAACAATAAAACATATTTCTTCCGGTAAAAATAAAGATGGTGATTTGTTAACCAAGGTGAAATTAGATGTCCCCAATTTAGCGACTTTGAATACGGCGATTGCCAATATCAATAAAATCAGTGATGTCCATCAAGTAGAAAGAGTCATAAAATGAAAGTAATCATTCAGCGTGTTACTCAAGCTCAGTGTGTCGTTAATTCGCAAACGGTCGGCCAAATTGCGAACGGTTATTTATTATTAGTTGGCTTTCACAACCATGATCAATTTGATATTCTTCCAAAGATGGTCAATAAAATTGCTAATTTGCGCATTTTTGAAGATGAAAACGGGAAAATGAATTTAAGTTTGCCTGAAGTAAAGGGCGCAATTTTATCAATTTCCCAGTTTACTTTATATGCCGATTTATCAAAAGGAAATCGGCCTTCCTTTACCGAAAGTATGGAACCGGTTCAAGCCAAAATTTTATATCAGCAATTTAATGCTTTGTTAAGACAAAAGGGTTTTGTTGTATCTGAAGGTGTTTTTGGAGCTCATATGGACCTTACTTTCACAAACTCCGGTCCTGTCACAATCATTTTGGAATTTTAAGTGGCTAACGCCACTTTTTTTAACTTAACTTTTAGTTTTTAATATGCTATAATTTACATATATGATAATAGAAAGGATTTTTCTTTATGGAATTAAAAGAAAAATATGAGAAATTAGCCAGTCGCTCACTTTCTTTAGCTGATTTCCCACAAATAATTGATTTAAAAAATCAATGTATTATGGCGTTTAACCAGGAATACCAATATTTGTGTGACATTTTGATTATTGATATGTATATTGATAACCAACTTTTTGATGATGCATTAAATTTAGCCATCAAGACTTTCAACCTTATCGATCGTGTCATTTTTCAAAAAATTTACATTTCTTTTTTGGATCATATAATTTTTATTTATTTTCAAAAGAAAAATTATAAAAGTGCTTTTCGGTATGCTTCTTTAAAGCGGAATTATCTTAATCTTGACAATCACGATGAAGTGAATCGCTGGTATTTGGAGATGGCTTATATTGGTGCCGAATTAAACCAAAAAGATAAAGCTTCACAATATTTGCAAGCTATTCTAAATAATTACCCCGATGAGCCTTTAAAAGCTTTGACATTAAGCAATTTAACAAAACTTTATTTGGATGATGGCCTATTACCTGATGCCAAAAGAACGCTAGCGGAAGGTATTAAATTAGTTGATAAGCTAAAAGATAACGAAGGAAAATTATATTGCGAATATTTAAACGCTAAATTATTTGTTTTAGAGAAAAACTTTAAGTACGCCAAGCAAAGTTTCCATGATTTGTTTAATAAAATGCCCGTCCTCACTGATGCTTATCTGGGGATATTTAATGAATATCTCGATCTTTTAATTAATCTTGAACAATGGGATGACTTTGATAAGATGGTCGTAAAATATCAAAAGAGCATCGAAAATGGTTTGGATTTAGAAGTTAAAAAAGTTTTTTACAAGCATTTATTGAAATCAAAAGTTAGTCGGGACAAGAATCTTAAAGATGCTTTGAAGCCACTGATAGCGATGATTGATACTTTGGACCACCAAATCGAAAAAAATCAAAGTGCCTTTCTCGAAATATCTAGTGAAGATGACAAGACATTAGAAGTAAATCAACGCTTGCGTTTACTGATAGACAAAATTGAGAAAACAATGGTATTGACTAACATGGCTTTACTCAGTGAAACTGAACGTGATTGTTTTATGGAATTCTCAAAACATGTTGAGACCATCGTTGGTTTTAACGAAGCTTTATTTATTATTTTCTCAAAAGCTAATTTTGAAACATTACCGGATTTCTTTGAGAATTTTAACCATGTTAAGTCATATGAGTACAAAAAACAAAGGTTATTTGAAAGAGAAATCCCTTATAACAATTTAAATGGGACCATTGTAGAGATGGTTGTTTCCGCAAATCATGAAGTCACCATTGATTTTAATAACGCGCAACTGCCGCTAAAAAATGTCATCACCGATAAACTCTATAACTCTTCATTAACAAAATCATTAATCGCTATTCCCTTACATTATGAACAGGATTTATTCGCATGTGCCATTTTTACGGCCAACGACTCCACCCTACTTGATGTCGATGCCATGGCTTTATTGAAAATTGCTTGTAAAATCCTGGAATTTAAATTAATTTCTTTCTTTTACCAAGACAGTTTACGTGCTCAAAAAAACATCATGCAAATTGCGATGAACTCCAAACAAGAGGGTATATTTTACTTTGATCAAAACAAACAAAGAATGTTCTGCACTCAACAACTGGCGTCCTTTC
>JBFXGS010000062.1:0-7829 GCA_050177775.1 Bacilli bacterium
GCAACAATTACGACGGAACAGGAAGCAACCATTCAAGAATTTATGGATGTGTTTAACAACTTGTTCGGTGGACAAACTGCCAAACAATAAGGTTCATAAGACCAGGAGGAAACTCTTGGTTTTTTTATGAAAAAAAATGAAGGGTTGATGTGGAAAAATCAACAAATTTGTAGTATAATACCTTAATGGTGAAAATATGATAAACCTCAATCAGAAATTAAATAAAATTCCTAATCACGTTGCCATCATCATGGATGGGAATGGGACTTGGGCAAAAAAACGCGGACTTCCTCGAAATTTAGGTCATCGCCAAGGAGCAAAAACTTTACTAGAGATTGTGAAAACAAGTGATAAACTGGGAATCAAGTATTTGACAGTTTTCGCTTTTAGTACGGAGAATTGGTCACGACCAAAAGAAGAAGTTGATTTTTTGATGAAGCTACCATTAGAATTTCTAACAAAATATCAAGATGAGTTCTTAAAAAGCAATATTAAATTTAAAGCAATCGGGAAGATTTCGGAATTGCCAGGTGAATTAAGAGAAAAAATTGCTGAGTTTGAACAAAATAGCTGCAACAATAACGGTTTAAATTTCATCATTGCGATTAATTATGGTGCTCAGGAAGAAATCCTTCATGCTTGCAATCAATTAATTGCCACCAATAAGAATGAAGTCTCTAAACAAGATTTTCTATCTTCTCTTTACACAAGAGATATTCCTGATGTCGATTTGTTGATAAGAACCAGTGGGCAAATGCGAATTAGTAACTTTTTATTATGGCAAATCGCTTATAGCGAATTATATTTTACCGATGTTTTATGGCCGGATTTTAATGAAAAAGAATTGATTAAGGCTTTAAAAGCATATGAAAGTCGGGAACGACGTTTCGGAGGAATCAAGTGAAACAACGTATCATAACCGGTTCAATTTTAATGGCCATCCTCATCCCATTAATCGTGATTGATCATCAAATTTATCCAATTGTGGGGACTTTGTTTTTGATTGTTGGGATTTTTTTAGGGATGGTGGCTTCATATGAAATGATGACCATGTTTTATCATAAATATCCATCTTTAAAATTACTTCGTTTCCTTGTTCCTGTTTTTTCGGGAGCTTTAATTTATACGATTTACTTAGCAACCACAAAAGGATTAGATATCACCGATAGTTCGACGGCTAGTTTTGTTTATCATTTCTTAGTTGTAGTAGTCCTTATGATATTTATTATTATTTCATTAGCCATTATCATTTTTACGAAATCTTCTTCGGCTTATGATATGATGGCAGTGATCATGACAATCGTTTATTGTGGCTTAATCATGGGTTATGTGATTAGTATTCGTTACCTAGAACCTTTCCCGGTTCGGGAGGGAGCAATCAATTTAGTTTTTCGTGGTGGTCGAAGTTTTGCTTATTTATATTCCATTGTTTTAGGAACAGATACCTTTGCTTATTTATTTGGCATGAAATTTGGTAAACACAAACTATGTCCGGAAATTAGTCCGAAAAAAACAACGGAAGGGGCTTTAGCGGGTTTAATTTTTGGAAGTCTTTTTGGCGTTGCATCCGTTTTTATCTTTAAAATTGGTAATCCTCAAAGCTTTTGGGAAACAATGATTATTTTAGGGGGAGCTTTAATTATATCCATCATTATTTCCATATCGGTGCAAATTGGTGATTTAGTTGCTTCCAAGGTAAAAAGAACTTATGAAATTAAAGATTTCGGAAAAATATTCCCTGGACATGGGGGCGTGTTGGACCGTTTTGATAGTTTGATTTTTTCCGGTGCTGTTTTTTATATTATTGTCCAACTAATGCAATTATTTATAATCGGATCGGTTGTATGAAAAATTTAGCAATCTTAGGGATTACCGGTTCCATTGGGACACAAGTTTTGGATATTATTCAAAATGATCATAATTATTGCGTGCAAAGTTTGGCTTTTGGGAATAATCTGGATTTGGGGTTGAAAATCATTGAACAAGTTAAGCCGAAATTTGTTTCAGTTTTAAATAATAAAATCAAAGATGAAGTATTTCACAGGTTTCCCAATCTTGCCATTGGCGTTGGTGATCAAGGATTGGTAGAAGCGGCTACTTATGTTAATGAAAATGATTATTTAATCAATGCTTTAGTTGGCGTCAAAGGTTTAGTCCCCACCGTCAAAGCAATCGAAAAAAAGATCAATATTTTATTGGCCAACAAAGAAACTTTGGTTGTCGGTGGCGATATCATTATGCCGCTTGTGAAAAAACAACAAGTGTCTTTAATCCCGATTGATAGCGAACACAGTGCTATTTTTCAATGCCTTCAAAGTGGCAAACCAAAGGAAGTTGAAAAGTTAATATTAACCGCGTCGGGTGGCCCTTTTCTTAAAAAATCCCGTGAAGAATTAAAGTTTGTTGATGTTCCCCAAGCTTTGAAGCACCCTAATTGGAAAATGGGCCCCAAAATAACCATCGATAGTGCCACCATGGTTAACAAAGGATTAGAAATCATGGAAGCTCACCACTTGTTTTTGCTACCTTATTCCAAAATTCAAGCCGTCATCCATCCGGAAAGCATTATTCATTCCATGGTGGAATTTGTGGACAGTAGCGTGATTGCGCAAATGTCCCTTCCCGATATGCGTTTACCAATCCAATATGCTTTAACCTATCCTAACCGGCAAATGAACCATAACTTTAAAAAGTTAGATTTTTCCAAGCCATGGAATTTAAACTTTATTCCGCTTGACTTTGAACGCTTTTTGCTTGTTAAGTTAGCATATCAAGTCGGAAATCAAGGTGGTATTATGCCAACCGTCTATAATGCTGCCAATGAAGCAGCGGTATCTTTGTTTTTAAAACAAAAAATATCAATCTTGGATATTGAAACAATCATCTTCCAAGCCGTCAACAACACCGTTAACCTTAGCAATCCTTCTATTGAGCAATTAATGAAGATTAGTCATGACGTTAACGAACAAATATTACAACAATATGAGGTGGAAAATGGATAATTTAATTGGTTTTCTCGCTTTCGTCTTCGTACTGGGGATGATTATTGCCGTTCACGAAGGCGGACACTTTATTTTCGCAAAACGGGCTAAAATATTAGTGCGAGAATTTGCTTTTGGGATGGGACCCCAATTATTAAAAAAGAAAAAAGGCGAAACTGAATATAGTTTAAGAGCTTTCCCCATTGGTGGTTTTTGTGCCATAGCGGGTGAAGAAAATGAAGCCGATCCTTTTAAAGGATTGACGCACGTGAAACTTCATGTTGATAAAGGGCTGATTAAAGGCTTTTACTTAGATGTTGAAGATGCCAATGTTCCCTTTCCCATTTATAAAATCATCAGTTATGATTTATTTGATGCGGAAAATTCCGGGAACTTATATATGATTGCCATCAAAGATGGGACGACGGAAAATTTCCCGGTTGATCCCGAGGCCATGATTTTTCAAAAACACAAAGGTTACCAAATTGCTCCTTATAATCGAACCATTGGTTCCAAACCGAAACATCAAAGGGCGATGGTTATTTTTGGCGGTCCGCTAATGAACTTTTTGTTGGCTTTACTTGCCTTTTTTATCGCTGCTTTATTAATTGGTTTTCCTAACATGGAAAGTTCGAAGCTTTCGGGGATTGTTGGGCCATCCGCAGATTATGAAGGAAGTCCCGCTTACTTAGCCGGGCTAAGGGATGGGGATACCATTTTGAGTTTAGAAAGCGGAGCTTTAAATATAACGATTGATGAATGGCAAGACGTTTCCACCTTTATGAGCCAATATACAGCTTTAGGTTTAATTACCCCCATTTCCGTAACTTATTTACGAAGTGCCAATCAATATCAAACTAACCTGATTCCCCAAATTTTCTTATACAGTATTGGTGTTCAAGGTGAATTTACAAATGATGGTCTTAAAATAACAGCGCTATCGGAAGTTGATGATGCCATGGCCACAAATGTTGAACTTAAAGTCGATGACATCATTACCGCTTTAAACGATGTACCTTACACTAATCTGGCTTCAATGTATGATGTCTTGATTAATTACCTTGGCAATAGCGAAGTAGCATCGGAAAATATTATTACGGTTGATGTTATTAGAGACAGTATAAGCGAAGAAGTTGAAATTCGTCCGTATAGTAAGAAAATCATGAATACCCAAAAAACGAGCGATGGTGATTTAATTCCGGTTGTGAAAGTAGCGATGGGTGTTTCACCGACATATCGCTTTGATATTGTGAAAAGTTTGGAATATAGCGGAAAAAGCACGTTATCGTCATTTACAGCCATCATTGATACTTTTGATTTACTGTTTAACGATGATACCGTCACGATTGCCGCGCTTTCCGGTCCGGTGGGGATTTTTAGTGTTACCAAGCAAATCGCAGCCAACGGGTTCCCTGAACTTTTGAATTGGATGGGTTTATTAAGTGTTAACGTCGGTTTATTAAACTTATTACCTATTCCTGCTTTAGATGGGGGAAGATTGATTTTCTTAGGTTATGAAGCCATTACTAGAAAAAAAACTAATCCAAAAATCGAAACCTTATTAATTACCATAACCATGTTTTTATTATTTGGATTAATGATTTATGTTACTTTTAACGATATAATTGATTTGATAAAGTAGGAAGAAAAATGAAACAAAGCTTATTATTTGTTCCAACATTACGTGAAACACCAAAAGAAGCCGAAGTAATTAGCCATCGTATTTTGCTTAAAGGCGGTTACATTAAACAAACCGCGGCGGGAATTTATAGTTATTTGCCGCTTGCTTACCGTGTTATTAAAAAAATTGAAACAATTATTCGGGAAGAAATGGATGCTATGGGGGCCTGTGAATTATTGATGCCGTCTTTACAACCCAAAGATCTTTGGGTTGAATCGGGCCGTTGGCAAGATTATGGTAAAGAACTTGTTCGTTTGACTGACCGTCATGACCGTGATTTTTGTTTAGGACCTACTCATGAAGAAGTTATTACTTCCATTGTCCGCGATTACATTAGCAGTTATAAAAAATTGCCGTTAGCTCTTTACCAAATTCAAACTAAATTCCGTGATGAATTTCGCCCACGTTTTGGTTTAATGCGAGGAAGAGAATTTATCATGAAAGATTTATATACTTTTCATAGTACGGAAGCGGATTTAGATGTTTGGTATGAGAAAACGCGGCAAGCTTATCAAAATATTCTCAATCGCTTGGATTTACATTATCGCATTGTCAATGCTTCCAGTGGAAATATTGGGGGAGCATCCAGCGAAGAATTCATGATTTTATGTGATATTGGAGAAGACACAATTGTCTTTAGCGATTCAAGTGATTTCGCAAGCAATACGGAATTGTGTGACTTACCAATTGGAGCCCCTTCTCCCGACGGCAAAGGACATATTTTACATGCAAAAGGGATTGAAGCCGGTCACATATTTAAACTTGGAACCAAATATTCTTTGCCAATGAAAGCTTTCTTCCTTGATCAAAATCAAACGCAAAAACCGATTATCATGGGTTGCTATGGAATGGGAGTCTCTCGGTTATTGATGGCCGTTTTGGAACAACACTATCGTGATGAAGTCGCACTATGGCCCCAAAGCATCGCTCCTTTCCAAATTCATATTATTTCGCTTGATAAAGTGGGAACAGAAACTTATGAACTTTCTGAAAAATTACATGATGTTTTATCGAAAAATTATGAAGTCTTGTTTGATGATCGTGACGAACGCCCGGGCGTTAAATTTAAAGATGCGGATTTAATCGGAGCTAATTACCGTTTAGTTTGTGGAAGAAAAGCCCATTTGGGGATTTTTGAAATGACCAATCTTCGCGAAAAAACAACAACGGAAATGACTTTTGAACAATTACTTACTTTTTTGTTTTAGGAGGATTCCATGAATAATTTACCAATAATCACTGGTTTTAAAGATAGCTTAATTTATGTGGCCGGTTTAGGTTTTTATAAAACATCATTAACGATTAATCAAGGAAAAATCACTAGTTTAAATAGTGCTCCATCCGATGCCCTCATTCTTCCGAGTAATTTAATGGTTGTTCCGGGTTTTATTAATCGTCACACCCACGGTGCAAATCATTCCGATGCCATGTATCCTTCTTATGAAGACATAAAAAATATTGCTTTAACACTTGCTTCAGAAGGAATCACAACTTTCTTGGCAACAACCATGACACAAACACCGGAAAATATTAATAAAGCTTTAAATAATATTCGCGATTATATGAAAAAACACCCTGAAGAAGGGGCGTTAGTGTATGGCGTTCATCTTGAAGGTCCGTTCATCAGTAAAAAGCATAAAGGTGCGCAACCAGAAAGTTCCATCGTTCCGGCGGATGTTTCTACCTTTAAGCATTATCAAAGTGCCAGTGGGAACGCCATAAAACAAGTAACGTTAGCTTATGAAGAAAACGGTGAAGAATTAGTCAAATATCTTGTCAGCCAAGGGATAATTGCCAGCCTAGGACATTCCGATGCGACCGCAAAAGATTTAAGAGACGCTGCCGATGTGGGACTAACTTCCATGACTCATACGTTTAATGCCATGCGCTCCCTTCATCATCGTGAAGTCGGAGCTTTAGGGGCGGCTTTACTGGATGAACGAATTTACTTAGAAGTAATTTCGGATCTCATTCATGTTTCCAAAGAAGCATTGCAAATTTTGTATCGTTTAAAAGGTCCCAAAAAAATCACTTTGATTACGGACAGTATTGAAGCAAGCCACATGGAAGATGGAATTTATCATTTAGGCGGTCAAGAAGTGATTGTGAAGCAAAACGAAGCCCGCCTTGAATCGGGAGCTTTAGCAGGAAGTACCCTATTAATGAATGATGCAGTCCGCAATTTTAAGGATGTCAATCAATTAACCTTAGAAGAAGCAGTGGATTTAGCGACGATAAATCCCGCTCGATGCTTAGGAATTGATCGTGAAAAAGGCGAGATTGCTTTAGGAAAAGATGCCGATTTTACCGTAATTGATCAAAACTTAAATGTATACATGACGATCCGCAATGGGAAAATCATATTCAAAAAGGCAGTTTAAGACCGCCTTTTTTCTTTCATTATTGATGATATTTTACTTGCGATGATATCAATGGCGACATCGTTATGACCACCTTCGGGGATGATTAAATCGGCGTATACCTTGGATGGTTCCACAAACTCCAAATGCATGGGGCGGACCGTCGTTAAATACTGATTGATGACCGAATCAATGCTTCGTCCCCGTTCATTGATATCGCGCATTAATCTTCGTATGAACCGAACATCATCGGGAGTATGCACAAACAGTTTGATGTCAAACATTTTTCGTAAATCCGGGATTGCAAAAATCATGATTCCTTCTACAATAATAACATCAGCCGGGTTAATTTTTTCCACAAGCGTGGCACGATTGTGGTTGATAAAATCATAGGTTGGTTTATCAATGCTTTTGCCTTGTTTTAGGGCTTTCAAATGTTTAATTAACAATTGACTATCATAAGCCGAAGGATGATCATAATTAATTTTTTTTCGTTCTTCAAAAGCTAAATGGGAATTTTCATTGTAATAGTCATCTAATTTGATGACAACGACGGACCCAAGGGCCTGGGATTGTTCAAAAACTTTTTTCGCAACGGTGGTTTTTCCGCTGGCCGTTCCTCCGGCAATTCCTATAATGGTACTATTCATATTTCCTCCCGATTCCCGATACTGAATAAATTATACAAAAATTCAGGTTTTTAGTCAATTTAAAAATGGTTTCACTGGTCTTTCTTTGGCAATTATGGTATAATTTCCCAAGAGGTGAAAATGTGAGAAAATTAAAACTATTTTTAATGGTGTTTCT
>JBFXGS010000063.1:0-7687 GCA_050177775.1 Bacilli bacterium
TCAACCGTACTATTGCAACAACCTCATCTGCTTTATTTTTGGGAAAACGACTTGTTTTGCCTATAATCACATACTCAAAAAAACCACTCTCATAAATCTTATGTGTTGTTTTTGAGCATCCCGGCAACGTAATAATTATGATTGCCATCATCAATAAAAAAACCAAGTTTAACCCTTTTTTTCTCATAATTCGTTTCTCCTTTCATATTTGACTTGCGGTATCTCAGTACAAAGTCAACAAACAAATTTTCTAGTCAACAGCTATCATCTTTAATTTTAACATTTAAATCAAATTAATTAATTCCTTCACTATCCAATTTATCATATTAGTAAATCATCTATCAATTTAAATATCTTAATAACCAAAAAAAGCCAATAAAAAATATTCCACTTGATCTTTTTATTAAAGCGTTCATAAAAAACCGGAATAATTTTTCTGGGTAAAAATAATCAAAAAAAACCATAATCTGAAAATTCAAATTATGGAAAATATTAAAAAAAGAATTTCATATAAATTATCCCCAAAATTTTTTTCAATTTTATTATAGGGTGTGTTGTTCGAAATGTAAAGGATATTTTCGTATATATTTGGATAATTGTGTGTAAATTTATTTTTTCGAGAAAAACTTTAGGTTCTTTAAGCTATTAGATTCCCCTCTTTTAAACGGCTTTTATTTGGTGACAAATTTAAAATAAAGTATTTTTTGCTTTCTCCAACAATTCCTCCTCAATATAGGACACAAAGTTTGTGCTTCCATCACCACCTTCAATCGACCTTTCAATCACCAAAGCCCGTAAACACACATCTGACTCGTCTACTAACGATGGTTTCTTTTTTAAGTTTTCAATAAAAGCTTCAATTTCTTTGTTTTGAGATTCCCTAAAGTCTTTGTCCTTTTTCAGATTCTCAAGTTTTTTGAATTCCCCGTCATACCTTTTGCTCAGATTGTTGTTTTTTATGAACTCATCTTGCTGCTGAGGTTTTGGAGAAAACCCTAAATGCTAAGGATTGTCCTGAATTTCTTTATGATTATCTTTTTGATGAAATCAACAAACGACCAGAAGTTAATAAGTGGATGTTTCATAATTTGAAATTTCTTGTTAAAAGACTGTTCAATTAATATATGTAATTATACATGGGTGTTTGTTTGAGGAATTTTTACATAATTTGCATATACAATAAATTCATTGAGTAATCTTATGAGATTGAACATAAAAACCCAAAAAAGTCAAAAAAACTCTATCTAGAGTCTCTACGGGACTTACGAAAATCTGCGGATAGGAGGAAATCTCCCTTTCTTCATGAAAAAAGGCTTGATACCAATGCAAACTCTTTGTTTGTTTAGGTATCAAACCTATTGTCCTAATATGGTGCCGCTAGCAAGACTCGAACTTACGACCTATTGATTACGAATCAATTGCTCTACCAACTGAGCTATAACGGCAGAAAGCGTGGATTTATTCCTTAGGTATTATAAACCAAGCCTTCTTAAAAGTCAATTTTCTCCTACAATTTTTTTACAAAACAAATGACCCGATTGGCTACTTCAAATCCAACGCTGGTATGAAACAAAAAGCTGTCCTGATTTGTTAATTCACAATCACTTGCAAATTCTTCACAGTTTTTCGACCTTGACCAATTTTCACATGCTTCCACTAGTTTTCTTGCCAACCCTTGATGACGATATTGTGGCAAAACATAAATTCCCTCCAAATAACCAACCGGACTGGAGTTTGTTCCTTCCACATAATCTTTTCTGATTTGGCATTGGGAAAAACCCACAATTTGTTTATCTTCTAAAGCAAAGAAGTGGATCATTTTGGAAAGTTTATGAAATGTTTCAAATTCCTGTTGCAAATCGGCAAATGAATGATCCCCCCATAACAGCAAAGCCAGTTTTGTGACTTCTAAGATATCGCTTTTGCGCATTTTCCTAATCATATAACATCCTTCTTTTCTTAAGATTGCTACTTCCCGTCAACCTTATTTTTAAAATCTTGAAGAGCTTGAAAGAAACTTTGAATGTTGTTTATCGGTGCAAGCGGGGGGATATCACATCCCGATGATAAGATAAATTGATCAAAATGACGACAATTATAAAGTAATTTAGTCGTGTCATCATAAATAGACTTGGGAGTCCCCTTTAAAAATTGTTGGGAAGGACTGATGTTTCCCAAGACCAATTTATCTTGGGGCATATTTTCTAAAACTTGTTTTAAGTTTGTGGCTTCGCCAAAATGGTAAGCATCGGCATCAATTGTTAAAATACTGCCAAGCAACGGAAAAACATTGCCACAATTATGATAAATAAAGATAAAATCATGGTCTTTTACTTGTTGACAGATAGTTTTAACATAATTTGTAGAAAATTCATGGCATAGCGTCGGTGATAAAAGACCGGCGGCTGGTTCAGCCATCAAAACACCATTGGCACCCGCTTCTTTAAATGCGCGAATGTAATTTAAAATAAACGTGCTCGTTTTTTCTAACAATAAATGCACCATTTCTGGTTCATCATAACAATTCATCATGATTTCGGTCATGCCCATTAATCGTCCTGCTAGCGAAAAAGGACCGATTACTCCCGCCATCAAGGGCTTGTTTTTGATATGGTTGGATGTTTCCTTAAAAGCTTCTAAAAAGACTTTTGTTCTTTTGGCTCCAATTTTTGGAACTTCTAAGCCGTTTACTTCTTCCATTGTCGTGGCGATTCTATTGGTCACATTGGGAAAATCATTTTGGGTAAATTTGATGGCCGAGCCAAAGGCTTCAGCTTCAACCGATAAATCCATTACCCCAATCAAAGCCCCAACATCAAATTGTTGAGCGATGGTTTGAAGGGCTAAAGATTGAACCAAAGGATTAGTGACCAAATCCAAAACACTGACATTCATTAATTGGCTCGTGGGAAAGAATAAAATAGGAATGGCTTTTTTATCGGTTCGAATCTGTTTTAAAACTTTTGTTTTGTTCATTCACAATCCTCTAATCCCGCTTTTAACATCGCCAGATAATTCTCTTTCGGAATATAATTCGGAATGCTGTTACCACTTCCTAAAGCCAATCCACCTTGCTTAGCCTTTACAACAAGTTTTTTGGAGCGCTCATATACTTCTTGAGGCGTTTTGGACTTAAGAAAGTTCATATCAATTCCCCCTAAAATGGCTATTTTGTCTTTTAAAACAGAATAAGCTTTTTCAACCGGAACGATATTGTCTTCAAATGAATGTTTTCCGTCAAATTTAATATCCTGAATCAAATCTTCGATTATGTCTTGATAGTATCCACAAGAATGGACGATAGCCAATTTTCTCTTTTCATGAGCTTTTGAGACAATTTTTTTATACCAATTAAAGACATGTTTACGAAGAACAGCGGGCGGTAACATCGTTTGGGAGTTAAATCCCCAATCGTCATTACAAAGAATCGCTCCGACCGAAGGATAATCTAAACAACGAAGATAATATTCTTGGGTGATTTCACCAATTTTTCGAAACACCTCGGCTAATAAATCTTCATCATCATATAACATATAACACATATTTTCATATCCGATAATCCCAATCGCATTTTCCAAAATGCCATCATAACTATATGGGATTAACTTCATGTTTCCTTCTAAATAAGGTTCTAGTTGACGAAGAAGCGAAAAGTCGCATTGATTAACATCGGGCCACGCATAAAGATTAAAACTATCACGATCAACGATGATGGCCCCGGCATTGAGGGATTTGGTCTGAACGGCTTGATGGTCAGCTTGTTTTCGATAAAAAGCCGCGCCATTGATTAAAATGGGACAAAAATCATATCCGGCATTTCGAAAAGCTTTTATTCTGGTAATGTTCCGTTTTAATTCCGAGGAAACATCATATTCTTCTTCCACAAGCATTTTCTCTTTATCTTCACCTAAAATAAATTCGAACATCACCGGTCTGGATGTCGGCTTTCTTTGTAACACCTGGGCTAAAAAATTAAAATCAGGCAATCGGTTCGTAAGTTTCATGGCTTATAGCCTTTTTAAAAGCAACTTGCGGGCTAATTCTGCTCCGGTTGCCGCATCGATGGCATAACCATCGGCATGAATTTCATCCGCAAAAGCTTGGTTAACCGGAGCACCCCCCACCAAAACTTTAACTTGATGGCGAAGATTGGCATTGACCAAAGCATCAATAACGGCTTTTTGTTCCATCATGGTGGTTGCCAGCAGGGCGGAAAGACACACTAAATCGGGTTGGTGTTCCCTCACTGCTTCCACAATCCGTTCGGAAGAAACATCAACGCCTAAATCAAGACATTCAATTCCCTGACCCTCAAACATCATTTTTAAGAGGTTTTTTCCGATGTCGTGTAAATCTCCCGCCACGGTGCAAACTAAGGCTTTTCCGATCGGTTTTATGCCATGGCTTACTAAAAGGGGGCGAAGGATTTCCAAACCGGCATTCATGGCTCGAGCGGCAATCAAGACTTCCGGAACAAAAACTTCATTCTTTTTGAATTTATGGCCGATTATTTGCATCCCGCTGATTAATCCGTTATTCAAAATATCTTGCGCGGAATAGTTTTCATTAAGAGCTTGGGCAACCAGCAAGCGAACATCTTTGGCTCTTCCTTGTTGAAGGCTTATCGAAATATCATTGATAATCATTTAGAATCTCCTTCATCATTATAAAATGAAATATTATTGATAAAATAATCATTAAAAGCTTTTTCTTTATTTAAATCAATCACCTGAACATGATTGACGATATAGTTACATTCATCAAGAAGAGTCGGATTTGTTGCCACCAAAACGCTTCCTAAACCACCGGTATTACCGACGGGGATTATTTTTCCCGCTAATTGTTTAGGAAATAATCCACAAATAAGGGCGGATTGAATATTCATATGAAAACCAAATCCCCCGGCTACATATACTTTCACAACATCTAAAAATGACTTCGCAACTTGATCAAGAAGAACTTGCATTCCGGAAATAATCGCACTTTTAGCTAATTGGAACTCCCGAACATCTTTTTGGGAAATATAAATTTCATCCGTAATATAAAAGCGGGTTTGTTTAAGTCGGCTTGACAATGGTGAAGTATTTTTGTCGACAAACTTCCCGCTTTCATCAATCAGACCTTCTTTAATTAGGATAGCGATGATGTCGATTAAACCGCTGCCGCAGATTCCTTCCGGAAAACCGGCAATTGTTTTAACCTTAATTTCTTGGTCATAAGCAACTTGCGAAATAGCTCCTTTAATCCCACCCATCCCTTTTTCAATATTAGTTCCTTCAAAGGCCGGGCCCGCGGCCGTTGAGGTTGCCAATAGTTTCCCACTCGCTTTTAACACCATTTCACCATTGGTACCTAAATCAAGAAACAATGTTAAGTCGGGTCGATCTAATAATTGCACCGCTAAGATACCGGCGACAATGTCAGCCCCAATAAAACTGCTAATGGAAGGAAGGACGACTACTTCTTTTGTCTGTAAATGGTATTTTTCACCATCAAAATGCTTTGAATCAAGAAAACACGGTTGGTAAGGATACTTTCCCATGGTTGAAGGGTCAACACCAAGGAGAAGATGAAGCATCGTAGTATTGCCGCTGATGATAATCTTTTGAGGGATTTGATCATCAAGAAACTTAAAAATCAGATGATTGATCGCTTGAATAATCGCTTGATGAAGGAGCACCAAATGGCCATCTTGACATTGCTTGATGCGACTAATCACATCCGCCCCAAAGGATATTTGAGGATTCAAACACGATTTTTGACTAACAATTTGCGATGTTATTCCATCAATTAAATAACCGGCTAATGTTGTGGTGCCAATATCAAAAGCAACATCATAGGGATGATGATTAACAGGGGTGAAATCCTCCCTAGTTGTTTCTTCAAGGTCCGGTAACTCAATTATCATCCCATCATTAATTTGGGTTTCACAAGCCAACTGCTTGATGCCATTCACTTCCACCAAGCATTTTTTACATTGCCCCCTACCCCCACAATTAGCACTTAGCACATATCCATAAGCCCGAAGCACTTCCAGCAAATTATCCTCACGATAATCAACGATAAAGTTTTGATGATTGCCTTGTTTAATCAATAATTTGCTCATTGGTTCTCCCCAGAAAATAAAACAGCTGCAAAATAAGTAACGGTATTGGGTCCATTAAAATACTTGACATTGGCTGCTTTCGCAAGTTCCCCAACATCAATTCCCGATGCCTCCAGCGAAATAAAGCTCTCATCAGGATATCGACAAGCTTCATGAGGATATAAACAAGGAGAACATAAATCGCAACTTCCGGCCCCCAAAATCATCATTTTATGTTTTGCTAATTCATATTTTTTGTTTATTAAACGCAGAAAACGGAAAACTTCTTTTCTTCCTAAATTCATGCTTTCAAAATCAAACGAATCTTGTAAAACAACGATTTTTGTGAAAACAAGCATGGAAGAAAAACTTTGAATCAGCGTCCTTAGTTCTTCGATGCTTCCACAAGCGGGCGGACATCGCCAATTTTTATCAAAGAATCCACATTGGTTTTGTTCACAAGCTTTTCGAACCAATAAAGAAAAGGACAATTGGGATGTTTTTATGATACTGATTTCATCAAAAAAGTTTTTTATTTCCGAAATAAGATTTTCATTCATGGCTTTTTACCTTGATACCATTATATCAAATTGCATCCAAACTTTGAATAACCAAATCTAAATAAACTAAAACATAAAAGACCATGACATCCCATCATGGTCGAAATTCATCTACTTGGGTTGAAAAAGATAACTTGTCATCGAAACAGATCCCATCGCACAGTTTTCGTTAAAAATGGATATTTCATCCTGATCATCGGTTGCTCCCAAGATATATAAGAGGGGATTAAAATGATCCAAAGTCGGAACAGCCAGACTGGCTTGTCTTCCGATTTTATGATAATCCATGATATTTTGATGGTTTCTTTTCAAAATGTTATCCTTAATGTAATTATCAAATTCATAAGCCCAATCGTAACCTTGTTGTTCCATATCCCAATTAACTAATCGAAGGTTATGAACAATGTTCCCTGTTCCAAATATTAAGACGCCTTGGTTTCTTAGTTGCTGTAAATCTTTACCAATTTGATAATGAGTTTGTGGAGGGGCTTTGGCATCAATACTGATTTGAAATACAGGAATATCGCGTTTTGGATACATATGGACTAAGACCGACCATGTGCCATGGTCAATTCCCCAAGTATTATCAAAACTACTTGGTTTTTGAATCAACCTTTTTACTTCTTCAGCAAGCATTGGATTACCCAAAACATCATATTTTATTGCATACAGTTCTTTGGGAAAACCATACATATCATAAATGGTTTTGGGGTGATCTTCATTCATTATCTTGGTGCCATTTGTAAACCAGTGAGCAGAGATGGATATAATGGCTTTGGGTTCGGGAATTCTTTTCGCCATTTCTTTCCATCCGCTTGAATATTGATTATCTAAAATGGCATTCATTGGTGAGCCATGGCCCACAAAAATAACAGGCATTTTTATCATAAATCATTTTCCTTTCTTTTGGCCGCTTTTATCACAACTTTTTTTGCTTCAATTTCAAACTGTTCACTATTGGAGCTAATAAAGATTGTTTTCCCATAATGGTCAGGACATAGAGCTCTTCTTTTTCAATTAAGGCTTTTAGATTTCCCGACTT
>JBFXGS010000064.1:0-7637 GCA_050177775.1 Bacilli bacterium
ATACAATCCACAACAATATTACTACTCTCCTTTAAAGTATCAACGAGATTGCGTCCACTTTTTAGAATAAGACTGGGGTTGGTTGTGACACCATCGAGAATCCCTAGTTCTTGAACTTGGCGAATTTCTTCAATATTAGCTGTATCAATAAATATTTTCATAACGATCTCCTCTTGATTATTATAACAAACAAATATGTTTTTGTTAAGAAAAAAAAGGACATTTGTGGTATAATAAAAAAAGTTTAGTTTTGTTTATCCGACAAAACTAAACTGATGGTGCGGCTAGTGAAATTCGAATTCACACGTCTAGGACACTACCCCCTCAAGATAGCGCGTCTACCAATTCCGCCATAGCCGCATAGAACGTCATTATTTTACCATATTGACTTTGGCTTTTCAAGAACTTTCCTCCCGAAAGCACGAATATGACACAATGTCATATAAGTTTGTGTTTTTAGCAAATATCGTTTGACAGTGCTAATTCGTGTGATATAATATAGTTGGCACTTGAGATTAATGAGTGCTAATATATTATAAAAAGGAGTGAAAACTATGAGAAATTATTTAGTTAAAAAGGCTAATGGAAGTTATCGTTTAGGATTTTTAGGTGATGCTTTTGATGATTTGTTTGATTCACCATGGACATCTAATTTTAATAATATTATGAGGACGGATATTCGTGATGAGGAAAAACACTATGCGTTAGACATTGATGTTCCGGGTTTTGCGAAGGAAGATATTAAAATTAGTCTTGAAAATGGTTATTTAACCGTTGAAGCAGCTAAAGAACAAACTAATGAAGATAAAGACAGTAAAAATTATCTTCGTCGTGAACGTCATTACGGAAGTTGCTCTCGCAGTTTCTATGTTGGTGACATCAAAAAAGAAAACATCAGTGCCAACTTTAAAAACGGTATCCTAACCTTAACTGTTCCAAAAGAAAACGTTGAAGAAGTAGTCGCTAAAAAGTACATCGAAATTGAATAAGGAGGATTTTTGATGTTAAAACCATTGCATGATAATGTTGTATTGAAAAAAGAAAAATTGGAAAAGAAAACAGCCAGTGGGATTATTCTCACTGGCGATGTTAAAGAACAGCCAAGCTTTGCTGAAGTTGTTGCTGTTGGCGAAGGAACAATCATTGATGGAAAATTAGTTAAACCAACGGTGGTTGCTGGGGATAAAGTTGTTTACAAACGTTATTCCACAACCGAATTCAAATTTGAAGAGGAAGAATACTTGATTATTGCTGAAAAAGATATTCTTGCCATCATTAAGTGAGGGAAAAAATGAGTAAAGAATTAAAATTTTCAAAAGAAGCACGAACGGCCATTTTACGAGGTGTTGATACTTTAGTTGATGCCGTAAGGATTACTTTAGGTCCGAAAGGCCGCAATGTCGTTTTGGATAAAGGTTATGGATCACCGCTCATTACAAATGATGGAGTGACAATTGCCAGAGAAATTGAGTTGCCGGACAAATTTGAAAACATGGGTGCCAAATTAGTTTATGAAGTTGCCAATAAGACCAATGATGTGGCTGGTGATGGAACAACTACGGCGGCGGTTTTAGCTCATTCCATGATTCATAAAGGTATTAATGCGATTGAAAATGGTGCAAATCCGGTTTTCATTCGTCAAGGTATTGAACAAGCAGCCAGTGAAGTTGCTAAAAAGTTATTGGAACGTTCCCGTACCATTAACACGAATGAAGACATTGCCAGTGTTGCCACCATTTCCTCAAGTTCTGAAGAAGTCGGTAAAATTATTGCCCAAGCCATGGATAAAGTTGGTAGTGATGGTGTCATCAGTGTTGATGAATCCAAGGGCTTTGATACTTACTTAGAAGTTGTTGAAGGAATGCAATATGACAAAGGTTATGTCTCTCCTTACATGGTTTCCGATCGAGAAAAAATGCAAGTGACTTTAGAAAATGCTTATGTATTAGTAACTGATCAAAAATTACAAACGATTAAGGATGTTCTGCCGATTCTTGAGCAAATTGTTCAAGCTAATAAACCGTTACTAATCATTGCTGATGATCTTGAGAATGAAGTAGTTAGTACCTTAATTGTTAATAAATTACGGGGAACTTTCAATGTAGTTGCTACCAAAGCTCCGGGCTTTGGCGATAATCAAAAAGATTTATTAAGCGATATTGCCACTATGACAGGAGCAACCTTCTTTGCGAAGGATTTAAACATGGAGTTAAAGGATTTAACTTTAGAAAATCTTGGTCAAGCAAAGAAGATTGTGGTTACCAAAGACAATACTACGATTATTGATGGCAGTGGCGATCAAGAAGCCATTAAAGAACGCATTTTAGAAATTAAAAAGCGCATTGAAACATCGACTTCTGAATATGACAAGAAACGTTTTAGCGAACGCTTAGGTAAATTGACGAAGGGTGTGGCGGTTGTAAAAGTCGGAGCCATGACTGAAACGGAATTAAAAGAAAAGAAATTGCGTATTGAAGATGCTCTTAATGCAACGAAAGCTGCCATCCAAGAAGGAATCATTATTGGTGGCGGAGCCGCTTATGTGGAAGTATATAAAGAATTAAAAGGTAAAATTAAATCCGATGTCGTCGATATTCAAAAAGGGATAAACGTTGTGCTGGAATCTTTATTTGCTCCAACTCACCAAATTGCTGAAAACTCCGGTTTTGATGCGGGAGAAATTGTGGAAATGCAAAAACATGCCAAACCTAATTTTGGTTTTGATGCCAAAACCGGAAAATGGGTGGATATGTTTAAAGCGGGAATTGTTGATCCAACCAAAGTAGCTCGGACCGCGATTCTCAATGCGGCTTCTATTTCCGCATTATTAATTACGACTGAAGTTGCGGTGGTGGACATTAAAGAAGAAAAAGAAACGCCAATGCCGCAAGGAATGTATTAATCAAATCATGACAAGCTTTTCCAAGCTTGTCTTTTTTTTAAGTAAATTAATTGGTTTATTTGCTTTTTTAGAGTATAATAAAACAATATAAGGAGTTACAAATGCTAAAACTTAAAAATATTACTAAAAATTATTATGTCGGGACCTTAGTTGTTGAGGCTCTAAAAGGGGTAAGTATCGAATTTCGCAAAAACGAATTTGTATCGATATTAGGTCCATCCGGTTGTGGGAAAACAACCCTATTAAATATTATTGGAGGGTTGGATCGCTATACAGCCGGTGATTTATTAGTCAATAATCGCTCCACGAAAGACTTCAGAGATGATGAATGGGATAGTTATCGTAATTATTCCATTGGCTTCGTTTTTCAAAACTATAATTTAATATCGCATATTTCCGTTTTAAGAAATGTGGAGTTGGCTTTAACTTTATCGGGAGTCAGTGTCGGTGAGCGACGGGAACGCGCTTTGAAAGCTTTATCCGATGTTGGTTTAGCGGACCAAGTACATAAAAAACCCAACCAACTTTCGGGTGGACAAATGCAAAGAGTGGCGATCGCCCGTGCTTTAGTCAACAATCCCGATGTTTTGTTGGCGGATGAACCAACCGGAGCTTTGGATACTGAAACAAGCCGTCAAATCATGGAAATTTTGAAATCCATTTCCGCGGAACGTTTAATCATTATGGTGACTCACAATCCTACCATCGCTAATCAGTATTCCACAAGAATTGTGAAATTACTGGATGGTTTAATTGTGGGCGATAGTAATCCTTACCACCAAGAAGAACAACCGCTTGTTAAAGAAGCTACAAAAGATAAAACTTCGATGTCTTTCTTAACGGCCCTCTCATTAAGCTTGGGCAATTTAATCACTAAAAAAGCCAGGACTATTTTAACGGCTTTTGCCGGTAGCATTGGCATCATTGGCATTGCTTTAGTTTTATCATTATCGAATGGTTTTCAAAGATATATTGATAAAATGCAAGCCGATACGTTGGCCAGTTATCCTTTAACCATCAGTGAAACCGCGGTTGATTTTAGCCAAATCATCAATGTTAATCGCGGAACGGATTTAGAGGAATTTCCTGATTCAAAAATCATCAATGTTAATGTTTTACGCGAGAACTTAAATAGTGCAGTCATTGAAAACAATATCAATGATCAATATATTAATAACGTTATCAAAAAGATTGATGCCAGTTTACACAATGGTATAACTTATTCCTACGGTGTCGAAATGAATGTGTTTAGGGAAATGCCGTTTGGTTTAGATGTCTATTATCCGGAAATTAATACGGGAGAAAATCAACCGCCATTCAGTCAATGGAATGAGCTTATTGAAATCGAAAATTCCGATAATCCGTTTAGTTTTGTGAAAACACAATATGATGTTTTGGAAGGCCATTTACCGGAATCGAAAAATGAGATTGTTTTAGTCGTTGATAGTTATAATCAAATCACCGACATCACACTTCTTAATTTAGGGTTCTTTGACGTTAATAGTACTTCCAAATACACTTTTTCGGATTTTATCGGTTATCAAGCCAAACTGATTCTCAACAATGGTTTATATACCTTTGATGGTTCTAAATTTACCAAAAACTATCAATCCGTATCGGGAACAACGATGCTTAATGCCGGCATTTATGATTCGATTCATGCCATTGATTTAGAAATTGTCGGCATTATTCGCGTTAATGCCGATACACCATCGGGTTCTGTGCCCGGGGCTTTTGGTTATACCAAAGCTTTATCCGAGTTTGTGTTGGAAAAAGCTTTAATATCGGACATTGTTTTGTGGATGAATGAAGACGGCCATGAAAACCTTGACCCATTTACGGGAAGTGCTTATTTTGCGGGCGAAAGCAGCATTGAAGAACAACGAACGGAAACATTACGCAAACTAGGTGGGATCGCTACTCCCAGCGAAATAAAGATTTTTCCCGTTGATTTTGATGCCAAACAAGACATAAAAACCTATTTGGACCAAGAAAATGATAAACGAAGTGATATAGCTATAGCTAATTATTATCTAAATTTAGGGATTACGGAAAGCGAAGCAACCGATGCTCAAAAGAAAGAAGCTTTAGCGCTTGGCAAAAAAGCGGGGATTTATTATGTTGATTTGATGGATACGTTAGTCAGTTCCATTAATACGGTTATTAATTCCATCAGCTATGTTTTAATTGCCTTTACCGCCGTTTCCTTAGTCGTTTCATCAATCATGATTGGGATTATTACTTATATTTCGGTTTTAGAAAGAACCAAGGAGATTGGGATTTTACGTAGTATTGGGGCTCGTAAAAAAGACATTTCCCGAGTTTTCAATGCTGAAACATTGATTATTGGTTTTGTTGCCGGAGTGTTTGGTGTCGTCATTACCATGCTTCTGATTATCCCCATTAATTTAATCTTAAATCATTTAGTGGAAATTCCTTCATTAGCGTCTTTTAAAACTTTCCATGGATTAGTTCTTATTCTTATTTCGATGGCTTTAACCTTGGTGGCCGGGATTATCCCGTCACGGATTGCGGCCAAACGCGATCCTGTTGAAGCTTTACGAACGGAATAGAATTATGATGCAACAACTTTCTAACCTCCAATCCAGACGCTTTCTTTTTTCCAAACATCATTAAATCGGCCCCAGGTATGATTCCTTGATAGATTTTATTAATGATGTTGGTTGTGTCCGATTTGATCCCATTGATATAAATGCGGAACTGGTGATGCAATCAAAGGTTAACCAGTTTAAAAAAACGATTTGAACAATGAGTTATATGTTAAGCGAACTTTAATTGAATATTCGGATAAAAATTTATCGATTATGAAGAAAACGAATGGGCCTTGTTTTGAAAAGACAAGGGAAAGATAGCGGGCTCTTTATCAAGATTATCAAATCGAAGCCGACGATGTTTTGAAAACGACTTGTGCTTTGCCGGTGTTTTCTTCTTGTGACATTCGCAATGACGACAAAATCACCTGGTTTAACAATCCTTTTTCCAAAATCAAAGCCGGCTTAGAAAGGTTTTTTCATGAAGGCTTAATTGGAATTCATCATCGCGTTCGAATGATTCGATTCTTTTCCCAACCAGAGTCTTTAATCGGACAAGAATTGTATCAGGCTAAAATGGTTTTTTAAATGATGATGCCTATTATGAATGGCGCTTGTTAAGAAGAATCAAAAGCATTGGCCTTTTATGGAACCGTCCGAGTGATGCTTTTTTAGGAATGGAAGATTTTGCGAAAAGCGATGCGGATTTATTAAAAAAACCTTCCTAAATAATGATGTTTTGATGAGAACGGAATTTATAGCCCCTTTGGATAATTTGCTTTGGGATCGTAAATTAATCGAAACTTTGTTTGACTTTTCCTACACTTGGAAAATCTACACGCCTAAAGCCAAGCGAAAGGACAGTTACTATGTTTTCCCGGTTCTTCAAAAAGATCGTTTTATTGGTCGCATTGAAATGGTTAATGACAAAGACCAAAGAGTGTTAAATGTGAAAAACCTTTGGTTTGAAGAAGGCCTTTCGTTAAATCATGAAGAAGAGCAGAATCTCTTCGAAGCCATCCAGCATTTTCGTGTTTTTTCAGAAATGAACACGATTAATATTACAAAAGAGCTTAACTTTCGCTAAGCTCTTCAGACTTATGACAAACCCCATGTTCAAAAGTGGGGTTTTATTTTCTTCCCACATCAGCAGCAAATAAATATAAAAACACGATTATTCGATACGAAAGTAATGACTATTTTGTGTTTTTGTCCCCCTTTATAACTAAATAAAAAGAGCGTTGACTTTGTCAACGCTCTAGAGAGCTTAACTTTCGCTAAGCTCTTTTTGCTTTATCGATAAATATTCCTTTTGATAGGATTTTCATTACTTCATTAGTGATACTCTCTATATCTTGTTGGGTACAATCTTTTTTAAAAAGTACTTGCAAACCGACGAAATTGGAAATTCCCATTAAAACAAAGGACAGGGTTTCTAAATCAACTTCCGAAGTTACTTCATCAGGAACATGTTTTTGTAATTGATGAATGTAGGATTTTGAGAAGTCGGAATAATAATCAATAAAGATTTTGGGGTCCACAAATAACGATTCCCAAATGACTTTATAAGCAAGCGGATCTTGATGAACATAGGTCAAAAAGGCTTTGATTCCGGCTTTTTCGATATCATAACGACTTGTTAAATTCATGATGGCTTCTCTTGATGCTTGCCTGATGCTCATTTTATATTGTTGCAATAAATACAAATATAACATTAATTTATTATCAAAATAAATATAAAAAGTGCCGATGGCAATTTGCGCTTTTTCAATGATTAAGTTTACGGAAGTAGCATGGAAACCATTTTGCGCAAACAATTGTTTGCCGGCTTCAATGATTTTTAAAAAGGTTTTTTCTCCCGTTTTGGTCCGCGGAGGATGGTATACTAATTGTTCCATATGATCACCATCTTTATTATAGAACAAACAACCTAAAAAAACAAGAAAAACGATTTTTAAGAAGTCTGCAATGAAAAACTTTTTGAAAATCAAAGGTGTTGACAAAAAAACCGCTTTCATATATAATAAAAACAGAATATGAATAAACATTCATATTGTCTTACTTTTTATTCTTAATTTTGTCTATTTAGCTTTTTCTAGTAGGCATTAATTATTTTATTTTTATTGAAAACGCTTTAGTGGAGGTATTATGAGTAACAAAGTGTTCATTGTCGGTGCAAAAAG
>JBFXGS010000065.1:0-7433 GCA_050177775.1 Bacilli bacterium
ACCGGTGGTTGCATTATGGGCGTTTCGCAAGTTCGAAAAGCTTACATGACCGGAAACGGAGCCATCACCGTTCGCGCTAAAACCGAAATTCAAGATTTAGGCAATAACCGTAGTGCGATTGTTGTTACGGAAATTCCTTATCAAGTCAATAAAACACGCTTAATCGAAAGAATTGCGGAAACAGTCAAAGATAAAATCATTGAAGGAATAACCGGTTTACAGGATGAATCAAACCGAAACGGAATGAGAATTGTTATCGAACTTCGTCGAGATGCCAATCCGAATGTTATTTTAAACAATCTATATAAACACACGCAACTGCAATCAACCTTTGGCATCAATATTATTGCCCTTGTCAAAGGGCAACCCAAAGTTCTAAACTTAAAAGAAGTTCTTGAAGTATACTTAAATCATCAAATTGATGTGTTGACAAAAAGGACGGAGTTTGATTTAGACAAAGCCGAAGCCAGAGCACACATTTTAGAAGGCTTGCTCATCGCCCTTGGGAACATTGACTTGGTTATTCAATTAATCAAAAAATCCAAAACGTCTGAAGATGCCATTAATGGATTAATGAATGTTTTCAAGTTAACCGAAATTCAAGCTAAAGCCATTCTTGATATGAAATTACAACGTTTAACGGGGCTTGAGGTTGAAAAATTAAAAGCCGAGTTAATCGAAACCAAGAAGTTCATAGAAGAATGCAAAGAAATATTACGCAGCCATGAAAAGAAATTACACATTATCGTTAATGAATTATCCGAAATGCGCGAACGATTCGGTGACGATCGCAAGAGTGAAATTACTTTAAGTGACGATTTAGTCATTGAAGACGAAGATTTAATTCCGGTTGAAGATGTCATTATTACGGTTACAAATCGAGGCTATGTAAAACGAATGACCATCGATACCTATCGAGCACAAAATCGTGGAGGTAAAGGCATAACAGGAACCAAAATGACGGAAGAAGATTTTATTGAACGATTGTTATTTACTTCCAGTCATGATATTTTATTATTCTTCAGTAATTTTGGTAAGGTTTATCGTTTGCGAGCTTTCCAAGTTCCTTACTCTTCACGTAATGCCAAAGGACTGCCAATTGTGAATTTGTTGAATTTTGAAGAAAATGAACGATTAGCTGCGGTTGTTAATATCAGCAAGGACAACGATAAAGAAGGATACTTAATTTTCGCAACCCGCGAAGGAATTATCAAGAAAACCGAAATTTCGGCCTTTAATAACATTCGGACCAACGGAATTAGAGCGATATTATTAAACGAAGGGGATGAATTGTTTGCGGTGAATGTCACGGATGGCGAGAAAGATATTATTTTAGGAGCATCCAATGGAAAAGCGATTCGCTTTAGCGAAAGCGATATTCGACCGATGGGAAGAATTTCGGCGGGGGTTCGGGGAATAAAAGTTGAAAAAAATGAAAAAACGGTTGGGATGGCGATTGTCAATACCGACGGTGATGAAATTGTGATTGTGACGGAAAAAGGCTATGGAAAACGTACCAACGTTGATGCTTTCCGTGTTCAAGTTCGGGGAGGGAAAGGGGTAAAAGCCTTAAACATCACGGAAAAAAACGGGAACATGGTCTCATTGTCGACCGTTCGCGGAGATGAAGATTTAATGGTTGTCACCGACAAAGGGATGATTATTAGAACGCACCTAGATCAAATATTAACAATTGGTCGTGACACGCAAGGCGTTTGCATAATTAAATTAAACGAAGGCCACAGTGCTTCCACCATCGCCATCGTTCCAAGAAGTGAAGAAGAAATAACCACGGATGATGAATATAAAGAAGATTATGAACTCGATTTAGATTATGAGTTCTTAGATGAAGAACAAGAAAAGAAATAATCGAGGAAGATAATTAATTTAATTTGACAAGGTTTTGTTTCACAAGTATAATATAATCAATTAAATATTCGCTGAAAAGAACTAGTAAAAAACCCAAAATTGTTCAGAGAGCTGGTGGTTGGTGTGAACCAGACAATGGGGTTTTTGAATCCATCTTGGAGATAAGCAAAAAGCTTCGGTAAATCCGTTATCTTTTTCGAGTTGAGATATTTATCTAACTAGGGTGGCACCGCGAATATTTTCGTCCCTTATTTTTAAGGGACTTTTTTCTTTACAGAGGAGGAATTATGATTGACATTAAATTATTAAGAAATAATTTAGAGGGAACCATTGCGAAACTCAATAAGCGCGGCAAAGATTTCGGTTATTTAAGAGAAGTAATGGTGTTGGACAATGAACGAAGAGCCATCATTGCGCAAGTCGAAACGTTAAAAAAAGACCGCAATGATTTAAGTAAATTGATTGGGCAAAAAAAGCGCAACCAAGAAGATTGCACCGCCCTTATGGAAGAAGTCGGAATCATCGGGCTTAAAATTCAAGATAGCGATCAAAAGCTTGTCACAATTGAAAAGAAAATCGAACAAATTCTCTTAGTGACACCGAACATCTTACATGAAAGTGTTCCGTTTGGTCGTGATGAAAAGGACAATGTGGAAATTAAGAAATATCTTGAACCGACAACTTTTACTTTTAAACCAAAGCCACATTATGAGCTAGGTGAAGCCCTAGATATAATTGATTTTGGACGCGCTGCCAAAATCGCGGGAAGCCGATTTGTGGTTTATAAAGGACTGGGAGCGCGGTTAGAACGAGCGTTGATTGCTTTTATGATGGATTTGCACAGCGCCAACGGTTATCAAGAAATCATTCCTCCGTTTATTGCCAATCGCGAAAGCATGACGGCAACGGGACAACTTCCTAAATTTGAAGAAGATGCTTTCCGTTTAGCAAACGGAAATGGCGATTGGTTTTTAAATCCAACCGCCGAAGTTCCAACCATTAATATGTATCGTGACGAAGTCATTGACTTTAAAGATTTACCGCTTAACTTTGTTAGTTACACCATGGCTTTTCGTTCGGAAGCCGGAAGCGCCGGACGGGATACTCGAGGGTTAATTCGCACTCACCAATTCAATAAAGTCGAACTAATAAAGTTAACCGCTCCGGAAAACTCGTATCAGGAACACGAAATTATGCTTAAGGAATCGGAAAAAGTATTACAGGCTTTGAAAATTCCTTATCATATCATCACCTTGTGTAGCGGGGATATGGGGTTTGCAATGGCCAAAACTTATGATATTGAGGTGTGGTTGCCAAGCCAAAACACTTATCGTGAAATTGGCAGCATTAGTAATGCGGAAGATTATCAGGCCCGCCGCGGAAATATTCGGATGCGCCGCAGTAAAGACGCTAAACTTGAATTTGTTCACACTTTAAACGGATCGGGACTGGCGGTTGGAAGAACGTGGGTGGCGATTGTCGAAAACTATCAGCAAGAAGACGGAACAATCAAAATTCCGGAAGCATTAATCCCTTATATGGGATGTGAATACATTGGAAAATAAAGGAGAAAACATGTTAGAAATAATCAACGATTATCAAAGGACCATTACCAACAATCCCCTAGTGTTTGGCGTGTTTGAAAAAACAACCAGCCTGGTCATTGACGCCAATCTTGACGAATATCTTAGCGATTTGATTAAAAAAGAACAACTTTGTTTTAAATTAGGGAAAATTAATAAAGTATTTACCTTTGGGAAAATGCCCAATGATTATATTTATTTAATTGGTTTAGGGAAAAAAGAAGAATACTGCTATGAAAAACTAGAAGAAGCGCTAAGAGACGTAAATTATAAATTGGGAAACGAATTACATTTTGATTTAGAGTCTTTTTCCGAAACCTTAAATCAAGAAGAGGTTGCGAAACGGATGGTAGAAACCATCGGCGTATATAATTATTCCTACGACGAATGCAAAACCGAAAAAACCAAAAACGATTTAAAATTAAAGTTTATTAGTAATAAATCATTAAAATTGGTTTTACAAGAAGCCATGACCATGGTAGCAGCCGTTGATAACACGCGTGATTTAGTGAATAAACCATATAATTATTTATCAGCGGCTGACTTAGCGGAATATGCTCTAAATCTTTGTGAAAGCTTAGAAGACGAAAAAGTCAAAGCCACCATTTACAACAAACAACAAATTAGTGAAATGGGAATGAATGCCTTTTTAGGAGTCAACAAAGGGTCAACGGCCGAACCAAAACTAATTCATTTGGTTTATCAAAATGGCAACAATAAAGGCGTTGCTTTGGTTGGTAAAGGCGTAATGTATGACACGGGTGGATATAGCATCAAACAATCAATGAACACGATGAAAGACGACATGGCCGGAGCAGCAACCGTCTTAGGTGTATTTGAATTAGTTGTAAAAAAACAACTTCCAATCAACTTGCATGTTGTTATTTGTGCAACCGACAACCGCATTAACGGGGAAGCATTACTACCGGATGATGTCTTAACAGCCATGAACAAAAAAACCATCGAAATTGTATCAACCGATGCGGAAGGAAGACTAACCCTGGCAGATGCTGTTTGTTTTGCTCAGAAACAAGGATGTAACGAAGTCATTGATGTTGCCACATTAACCGGGGCCATTGTTGTTGCTCTCGGCGAATATGTTACTGGCTTATTTGGGAACAACCAAGCGGCCCTAAAACAAATGCTTAAAGCTGGAAAAAAAGCCAACGAAGAAATATGGGAAATGCCTATCAATGAGTATATTCGTAATCAAGTTCGTTCCAGCAAGGTTGCTGACCTGACAAATTCCACAGGAAGAAACATGGGGGCAAGTTCAGCGGCGGCCTTCATTGAAGCTTTTATTGAAAAACAAACGAAATGGATGCATTTAGATATTGCCGGAACAGCTTTTCACACCAGTCCAGCCAATAAAGAACCGTATGGAGCAACCGGAGCGATGGTCAAAACCATCTATTATTATTTATTAAATCAATAAAAAGAGCCCGCGCGGGGCCTTTTTGCCAATCGTTGACAAAAACATCCAATCTATGTATAATTAACACACAAAATACGAAGGCAGGGACTCTTTATGTATTTATCAATCATTCAATTGATGGAAATTGGTGTTGCTTTAGTCTTTTTACTATTAGTAATAATAATCGTAATTTGCTTGTTGCGAGCCATATTTATTCGCAACAAAGAGATAAAAGTAATTCAACTCCATGACATCAATCAAGAACTAAGCGAACAATATTTAGATAAACTACATGGATTGGTTGGGATTCAAACCTCTAGTTTTGATGACCCCGAAGCTTTTCATTTGTTTCGTGAAAAACTAAAAGTGGATTATCCCAATATTCATGAAAACTTTATCAAAGAAAAAATTGGTAAAAATGCCGTTTTTACTTCAAAGACAAAAGTGGAAAAAGCACCAAATATTTTGTTTGCTGCCCACGTTGATTACAGCACCAATATTCAAGATGTGAAAAAAGAAAACGGAGAACTATTTGGTAACGGAACATTTGATTCCAAAAGTTTGTTTTTTTCCATGTTTCAAGCGGTTGAAGAAATTCTTTCCAATCAATCAAGGCTTGATGTTAATTTAACGATGGTTATGACCACGGATGATGCAACCACCAAAGAGGGAATTAACCATATTGTCGACCAATTTTTAAAAACGGGAAAGTTTTTTGATTTAGTTATTGAAGAAGGTTCAGGGATAGTTGATCCTAGTTATTTTGGTTTAAAAAGCCACTATGCTTTAATCGGAATCGGAGTAACCGGCGAAGCATTGGTAAAATTCAATACTTCGACCGAAAACCAAGGTGAAAAACGCTTAAATGAGTTTTTAGATCAACTTCCTTATTTTCGAAAGTTTAAAGCCAAAATTGACAATAAAGCCATGCTTCCCTTAAAGAAAATCGCGAAAGACATGCCCTTTTTTGAACGCTTCTTTTTTAATAATCTGGGATTGTTTAAAGGATATGTGAAAAGGAAAATCGATGAAGAATATTTAGGATTGTCTAATTTATTAAAAACACAAATTATTTATGAAGACGCGATTTGTACGGAAGAAGATTGTGAAAGCAAAATCAGGTTTGAATTTTCAACGTCGGATTCGGTGGCTGACGTTTTGTTTGCCCTGTCAAAACCATTAAAAAAATATCAAATTGACTACCAAATTTTAAAAAGCATTGAATCTTCCCGAATTACCAGTTTGGATACGGAAGGCTATAAGGTTGTGGAAAAAACGATTGAAAAAGTTTTTAAATCGGTATACACCGCCCCGGTTATTCTTACGGATATTGCCGACCGACGTAATTTTGATAAAGTGAGTGACTGCGTAATTCGCTTTTCTCCACTTTACTACTCTAAGGATGCACTTCAGGACGGAAGGCACGGGTATGAGCACGTAACCGGAAAGTCTTTATGCTATGCCGTCAGTTTCTTTAAAGAAATACTAAAAACATATACAAGGAGATAAACATGTATTGCAAACGCTGTGGACAGCAACTCAAAGACAGTGATCGCTATTGTCAAAACTGTGGCATGGAAGTATCAACAGAATATAAAGATATGCTTGTTGATCCGATTAAACCAAGATTGGAAGAAAAGCGCGAGTTAAACAAAACCGAAAAAACATTAATTTTGGGAACCGGTATTTCTTTGGCGTTAACATTTTTTCCCTTTCACAATTTTATCATCATTTTAGGAACCATGATTGGAATTGCTTGTTTCATTATGGCGGCGTTAAAGCGAGATAAGAATAACGGAAAGCTTGTTTCCACAATCATGACATTATCATTTACGGCGATTGTTCTTCAATCGTCTTGGTTTGTGTTTGTAAATTTAGTTTTATAGCAAAAAAAGACAAAAAAATCTGTCTTCAGACTGATGATAGACCCCATTTTCAAAAGTGGGGTTTTATTTTCTTCCCACATCAGCAGCAAATAAATATAAAAACACGGTTATTCGATACGAAAGTAATGACTATTTTGTGTTTTTGTCCCCCTTTTTAACTAAATAAAAAGAGCATTGACTTTATCAACGCTCAGAAGACAGAAAAATCTGTTTTTTATTTACGCGTAATCCTTTCAACAATAGTTTGCATCTCGGATTCTGAAAGATGATTTTGAGTGAATTTCATCACAATGGCATCATTTTCATAACGCGGAAGAATGTGAACATGGAGATGATGGACGGATTGGCCCGCAACCGCTCCGTTATTGTTGAGAATATTGAAACCGGCGACTTCAAGATTTTTAGTAATTTGCTTTGCCAACGCGGTTGCTAGTTTAAATAATTTTCCGATTGTTTCTTCGTCGGCTTCCAACAAGTTGTCATAATGTTTTTTTGGCACCACTAACGTGTGCCCGACCGAGGCTTGGGAAACGTCCAAAAAAGCCAAAAACATCTCATCTTCATATACTTTATATGATGGAATTTCACCGTTCACAATTTTACAAAACACGCACATAATAATCCCCCCCAAAAATCATTATAATAAATAAAGGTTGGAAAATCAACCATAATATGATAAAA
>JBFXGS010000066.1:0-7213 GCA_050177775.1 Bacilli bacterium
TTATATCATAAAAAAGAAAATAAAAGAGCAATATGGCTGATTGTTTGAAAACGATTTGTCATTTTCCTGTTTATAAGAAAACGCTTTTATGTTATAATAGAAAAAGAAAACGGACCAAAGAAAGGACACACACCATGAAATTATTAAATGTGAAATCCGAAATTGGAAAACTTAAAAAAGTGCTTGTACACCGCCCTGGCAAGGAACTTGACAACTTAACTCCAAAAGTATTGGAGCAATTATTATTTGATGATATCCCTTGGTTGGATATGGCAATCTCTGAACATAATACTTTTGCCTCTTTACTCAAGAAAAAAGGCATTGAAGTTCTTTATCTATCAGAATTGGTTGCTTCTGCCCTTGATACAAGTTTAGAGATTCGTGATTTATTCATCAAGCAATTTATTACCGAAGCTAATGTCACAAGTGAAACACTTGCTCAAGTTTTAACTGATTATTTGCGTTCTTTTCGTTCAACTTTAGCAATGGTCGAAAAAACAATGGCCGGGATTAGAAAATCGGAAGTCCCCAATTTCACGAAAAGAACACTTTCGGACTACATCAAAGATTATCCATTTGTAACCGATCCGATGCCAAATCTGTATTTTACTCGTGATCCATTTTCAGTGATTGGCAACGGCGTTGCCATCAGCAAAATGTATACTATCACCAGAAGCCGTGAAACCATCTACGGAGATTTTATTTTTAAATACCATCCGATTTATAGCGAAGAAACAATTGATAAATACTATGGCCGTAACTTCCTTTCCACAATTGAAGGTGGGGATATTATGGTCTTAAATGATAAAATATTAGCTATTGGTGTTAGCCAAAGGACCCATCCGGCCGCCATTGAAAGACTGGCGAAAAACTTGTTTTTCAATAATAAAACTAATTTTGAAACCATTTTAGCTTTTGACATTCCCAAGAGTCGCTCCTTCATGCATTTAGATACGGCTTTTACGCAAGTAGATTATGGTAAATTCACCATTCATCATGAACTTCGTAACACTATTCGTGTTTATGAAATCACAAAAGATGAATCAAAAAACACCAAACTTTTGGTAAAACAAATTGAAAAGAAACTTGAACCCTTACTTGAGCATTATTTACAACGCGAAGTTACCTTAATTCCGTGTGGAGGTGAGGACCCCGTTTCATCGGACCGTGAACAATGGAATGATGGTGCAAATACCTTATGTATAGCTCCGGGTGAAGTGATCGTATATGAAAGAAATCACATCACTAACGCCATTTTATCGCACCATGGCATCAAAATAAACACCATCCCTTCCAGCGAACTTTCAAGAGGTCGAGGGGGGCCACGTTGTATGAGTATGCCTTTTTATCGTGAAAACTTAAAATAGAGAAAGGAATAAATATGAACATTAATTTAAAAGGACGAAGTTTATTAACATTATTAAATTACACACCGGAAGAAATTGATTATTTACTACAATTATCCAGCCAATTAAAACAAGAAAAAAAACTTGGCCAATATTCTTTTCCACTTAAGGGGAAAAATATCGCCATCATCTTTGAAAAAGATTCAACCCGAACGCGCTGTGCTTTTGAAGTGGCTGCATATGATTTAGGAATGAATGTCACTTACCTTGGTCCAACCGGCTCGCAAATGGGAAAAAAAGAAAGTATCAAAGATACGGCGCGCGTTTTAGGAAGAATGTACAATGGCATTGAATACCGTGGCTATAAACAAGAAACCGTAGAAATCCTGGCTGAATATTCCCATGTTCCCGTTTGGAATGGTTTAACTGATACTTTTCACCCAACGCAAATCTTAGCCGATTTATTGACAATTATTGAACATAAGGGCGGTTTAAAAAATATTAAAATGGCCTATTTAGGCGATGCTCGCTATAATATGGGAAACTCACTAATGATTGGAGCTGCCAAAATGGGTATGGATTTTCGAGCCGTCGCTCCTAAAAAACTGTGGCCAAGTCAAGATTTAATTGATCAATGCTTAAAAATAAGCGAACAAACAAAAGCTAAAATTACTTTGACGGAAGATGTCACTTTAGGAACCAAAGATGTCGACGTTGTTTATACCGATGTTTGGGTATCCATGGGGGAATCGGAATCGGTTTGGGAAGAACGCATTCGTATGCTATTACCTTACCAAGTCAATAGTAAATTAATGAAAAATGCTTCCCCAAAAGCCATTTTTATGCATTGCTTACCGGCTTTTCATAATCTTGAAACGACCATTGGTAAAGAAGTTTTTCTTAAATACCAATTAAACGGCATTGAAGTTACGGAAGATGTCTTTGAAAGTCCACAATCGGTGGTCTGGGACGAAGCTGAGAATCGCTTGCACACCATTAAAGCCATCATGTACGCTACTTTAGGTGCCCAAAAATGAGTCGAATTGTAATTGCTTTAGGGGGGAATGCTTTAGGTAATACTCCCCTTGAACAACGACAACTTGTAAAAGAAACTGCCAAAGCCCTAGCTTCCATAATTGTGGCAGGACACGAAGTAATCCTTACCCATGGCAATGGTCCCCAAGTTGGCATGATAAATTTAGCCTTCGAAACGGCATCCAAAGCCAATAAGAATGTTCCGGAAATGCCTTTCCCCGAATGTGGGGCAATGAGTCAAGGTTATATTGGGTTCCATTTACAAAATGCTTTGCAAACGGAATTGAAAATTCTCCACTATCCCCATCAAGTGTCCACAATCATCACTCAGGTTGTGGTTAATCAAAATGATCCCGCTTTTTCTTCACCTACAAAACCGATAGGATCTTTCTATTCTTGGGAAGAAGCCAATCAACTGGCCAGTGAAAAGGGCTACATCATGAAAGAGGACGCGGGACGCGGGTTTCGACGAGTCGTTCCTTCCCCAAAGCCGATCGGAATCGTTGAACTAGCCACCATTAAAACCTTGATTGCGGCCAAGCACCCCGTTATTACCGTCGGGGGCGGCGGAATTCCGGTTGTTTGGGAAGATGACCATTACCAAGGAGTGGCCGCTGTCATTGATAAGGATTTCGCAAGTGCGGTTATAGCCGACGAATTAAATGCCGATATTTTAATTATCTTAACAGCCGTTAATTTTGTTTCGATAAATTATGGAAAAAAGGACCAAATGGATTTACATGAAGTTCATCTTCATGAACTAAAACAATATATTGAAGAAGGGCATTTTGCAAAAGGAAGTATGCTTCCAAAAGTTGAAGCGGCTTTGGACTTTGTGCAAAAAAACGCCAAGCGTCAAGCCATAATTGCATCATTAGCTGATGCTCGTTTGGCTTTGTTAGGTCAAAAAGGAACTAAAATTATATTCTAAAAGGAGAATCTATGCGTAATGAAAATGTAAAAGTTGTCATCTGGGGACTTGGAGCCATGGGAAGTGGAATGGCAAAATTAATTTTAAGTAAAAAAGGCTTTACCATTACCGGAGTTTGCGATCGAAATCCCCGTTTTGTTGGCAAAAATTTATTCCAAATTTTAAAACTAGAACAAAAAGATCATCCCGATGTCATAGTTAAAACTAATATTGAAGAAATCGTTACCAACAAAGGTTGCGATGTTGTGATTCTGGCCACCGATTCGTACACAGCCAAGGCTTTTCCAAAAATAAAGTGGTTGCTTGAACATCAAGTTAATGTCATCTCCACGGCGGAAGAAATGGCCTATCCAAAAGCTAAGGAACCAAAACTTGCTTTAGAACTGCATCAATTGGCTTTGGAAAATGGCGTTACGGTATTAGGGACGGGAATCAACCCGGGAATGATGATGGATTTGTTAGTCATAGCAATGACGGGAGTTATGGAGAAGGTCGATGAAATTGCCGTCAGCCGTGTCAATAGTCTTTCCCCTTTTGGCGAAACGGTTATGGAAGAACAAGGTGTCGGGCTTTCGATTGCGGCTTTTAAAGAGAAAAAACAACAAGGTTTATTGGCGGGTCATGTTGGTTTCAGAGAATCAATAGCCATGATTGCCGATGCTTTAGGTTGGAATCTTACCAAGTTTTCACAATCCATGGAGCCAATAATCACGGAAGTGGACCGCAAGAGTGCCTTTGGTCAAGCTTTATGTGGTCATGTTGCGGGAGTTGATATGATTGGTGAAGGCGAGATAGATGGAAAACCCTTAATTCATATGCGTCATCCGCAACAAATTGAGCCCCAAAGTGGTGGTGTCATTACTGGGGATTATATAACGATCCTTGGCAACCCGCAAGTTAACCTCAGAATTAATCCCGAAATTGATGGAGGAAAAGGAACCATTGCGATTGTCGTTAATATGATTCCTCATGTCATAAATGCCAAACCGGGCTTAAAAACCATGCTCGATTTGCCCGTCCCTCGGGCCATTATGGGTGATGTCCGAAAGATGATTGATTAGGAGGAAAACATTTTGGTAAATAAAAATACATGGGTCCAAATCGAAAAAACCGTTTTAAAACCGGAAGAACGAGCAACCAATCTCCCAGAAGACACCAAAAAAGTTCCCCTAATGATGTGGGTTAAGGGCTATTTACAAGCCGATGCCCATCTTGGTGATATCGTCACAATAAGAACCCTGAGCGGAAGATCTGAGCAGGGTCTTCTTGTTTCTGAAAATCCCGCTTTTAAGCATGATTATGGGAATTTTGTTTTGGAAATCTTAGAAATAAACCAAATGGTTAAAACGCTGTTATTTGGTGATTCCAATGAATAATTATGATTCTTATCAAGCTGTCATGGCCAGAAAAAATGAAATCATGAAAAAAGCCGTCGGCATTGATTATGCAAAATACGAAACAGGCATTATCAGTTTTGATTATGAAAAATTAATGACCGAAAATGGTTATCCTTTTTTAGGAATTGAAGCTATTCAAAAAACTCATGGCGTTGGTAGTACTCCTTTAAAAGAATTACATAATATCACGGCTCTGGCAAGAAAATATAGCCCGAAAGGATATGGGGCCCGCATTTTTATCAAGGATGAAGCCTTAAATGATTCCGGGAGTTTTAAAGCACGCCGCGCTTCCATTGCCGTTTATCGCGCCAAAGCGCTCGGTTTTAAAGGAGTGATTGCGGCAACAAGTGGAAACTATGGCGCCGCTGTTGCTTCGCAAGCCGCTAAATATGGTTTAAAATGTATTATCATTCAAGAATGTTATGATAGTCACCAAATCGGTCAACCCGAGATAATCGAAAAAGCGCGAGCTTGTGAAGCCTATGGAGCGGAAGTAATTCAACTAAGTGTTGGTCCGGAATTGTTCTACACTTTTTTAAAGCTTTTAGAAACAACCGGTTACTTTAATGCTTCCTTGTATACACCTTTTGGGATAGCAGGTATTGAAACCTTAGGAGCCGAATTAGTGCAAGATTGTTTGCGTGAAACAAAAAAAATCCCAAGCATGGTTATTTGTACAAATGCCGGCGGCGGGAATTTAACAGGTACAGCACGCGGAATCAAGCGTGTTACCGATGAAGCCATTACTATCGTTGGTGCCAGTGTCAATTTAAAGGGTCTTCATATGGCCAGTGACCACGACTTTAACCGTAAGTCTTTCACAACCGGACATACGGGCTTTGGGATGCCGTTTATGACCAATCCTGATCGTAGTGATGTCCCGCGTTCCGCCGCCAGACCTTTACGTTATATCGACCGTTATGTGACGGTTAACCAAGGGGAAGTCTTTTTTATGACGGAAACTTTAGTCGCCTTAGAGGGCATGGAACGGGGACCCGCTGGAAATATCTCTTTAGCGGCGGCATTTTGCTTAGCTCAAAGTCTTTCGGCCAGTGACATCATCGTCGTTCAAGAAACCGAATACACCAGCGCCGGAAAACATCACCAAGCCCAACTGACTTTCGCAAGACAAAATGGTATTGACATTCGATTTGGAAATCCTCGTGAAGAAATTCCGGGTAAATCCATTATTCTTCCGCTTGATCCAAGTTATCTTCAAACTCAAGAAGTTGATTTAAACCAAATCCGAAAATCGCTTGTGAAAAACAGTGTAAAAAATGAAAAAATTATCAAGGAAATTGATTTAGATTACTTATGTCAAGAAACAAACCAAGATTACCCTTGGGTTAAGAATGAACTGGCAACATTGCAAATAGGAGTAGAAAAATAAAATGGATAAACAACAAGTACGACTCGATGACTTTGAAGTAAGGCGAAAACATTTAGAAGACTTAACCGACGAACAACTGTTTGATTTGTTTTGGAAATACGCCAAAGAAACTTGTCAACCCCTTATTCAATTAGCTTATAATCATACTTCTCCTGCCATTGAACGATCTGTGCTTTTGCGAATGGGCTTTTCCAGCATTGAAGCCAAAATTCTTGTGGAAAAAACGATCGATCATCAATTGATGGGGAAGGGAGCCGGGCATGTGGTCTATCGTTATGCCAGCTTGTCAAAACTTCCGCTTCGCGATGCCGGTTTGCAATTAATGAAAGATTTTGGTTGGCAAGAAGTAATTAATAGTTTTGGGGGTAAATCATGTTAAATCCCAATGAAAAACTAAACATTCATGAGATACTTAAAGATTTAGATAAATATGAACCGCGTCGTCGGGGTTGGGTTTGGCGAAACCACATTGCCAATTTAACCTTAGGCGGTTATGAATATCGTGATGCTTCGGCTTCTTTAAAGCAGAGCATTCCCCTGCCGGCCGCCAAAAATTTTAACCAAATTGATCCTCAACCCGTTCAGTCCATTACCACGGAAATTGCTTCGGGACGTTTTGAAGACGACATTCGTCGCATGCGGATGGCCGCTTGGCATGGAGCCGATCATATCATGGTCATTCGAACCGCGGGACAATCCCATTTTGACGGACTCATTGAAGGGACTCCTCAGGGTGTTGGTGGCGTGCCCATTACCAGAAAACAAGTCCGAGCGCAAAGAAAAGCGCTTGATTTAATCGAAGATGAGGTTGGTCGACCAATCAATTATCATTCCTACGTTTCCGGGGTCGCGGGACCCGACATTGCAGTCATGTTTGCTGAAGAGGGGATTAACGGCGCCCATCAGGACCCTCAATATAATGTTTTGTATCGGAACATCAATATGATTCGTTCTTTTGTAGATGCCGCTGAATCCAAAAAAATCATGGCTTGGGGTCAACTATTACAAATTGATGGCGCCCACAATGCCAATGCTACCGCTAAAGAAGCTTGGAAAGTCATGCCGGAATTAATGGTTCAACATGCCATCAATTGTCAATTTTCAGTTTTTTCTG
>JBFXGS010000067.1:0-7090 GCA_050177775.1 Bacilli bacterium
ACCTCAGGGCGAGCACTATAGAACTTGGCTTCAACGCCATAAAACAAAGTGTGGTCGGAAGCAATTCCAGGCGTTACATAATTTAGCGCTTGCATCATTTCAATTAAGGATTTCATGGTGTTGTACGGAAGCACTAATCCTAAGTCGCCCGGTATGGCTTCTTTTAGAGTTGGAGTAACAAAGCATTCTTTAATGCGCTTGGCCGTTGAACGACGTCCTCGAATGATGTCACCATAGCGTTGGACAATAACCGATCCGCCACTAAGTTTATTTGCTAATTTCGCAACCTCGTGTGCAAATTCATTCGGATTGTCAAACGGTTCGCCAAATTCGTGGGAAACAAGCAGCGCAAAATTGGTGTTTTCTGTTCCTAATCGCAAATCACGAAAGGCGTGGCCGTTGCAAAGAATTATTCCGTTTTGATTTTCTATAACCACGTGTCCGCTCGGGTTGGAACAAAACGTTCGTACCGTTGTTCCGACACTTGTGTTGAATTTAAACTTGCCTTCATAGAGATGCTCGTTTATTTCTTCCATAACAATATTATTTGTTTCAACGCGAACACCGATGTCGACTTGGTTGTTTTTAAATTTAACTCCCAAAGATTCAAGGGTTGTTTGTAACCACATGGCTCCTTCACGACCAACACCTAAAACAACGTTTTGGGCGCGAATTTCCTCTCCGTCTTGAAGAATAATGCCTTTTGCTTCTTGGTTTTCAACAATCACATTAACAACTTTTTTGGCGAATAAGTAATCAACATGCCCTTTCATGTGTTCATAAATGCTTTTTAAAATATTTATATTTTCTTCGGTGCCTAAATGTCGAACCTTCGCGCGCAATAATTTTAAGCCGACCGCAATCGCTTTTTTCTCAATCTCTCGCACTTCGTGAGTATCGGGGTTGGTTATTTCTAAGTTTGCTCCATGTTTAATATTAACTTGATCAACATAATTAATTAAGTCCATCAGTTGATCATCGTCCATATATTCCAACATCCAACCGCCAAATTCTGTAGTAATATTGTATTTACCATCGGAATAAGCCCCTGCTCCTCCAAAACCGTTGGTCATAAAACATCCCGGTTTACATCCGATTTCGCCTTTTGAATTCGTTGGGCATTTATCAATCTTTTTTAAAATTATCGGGCAATTGCGATGGTAAATGTCATTACCTTTATCAACTAACAATATTTTTGCATTAGGTTCTTTGTGCATCAATTCATAGGCACAAAAAATTCCCATGGGCCCTGCACCAACAATTATACAATCGTAATTTTTCATGTAAAGTCCTCTTCTTAATGATTTATTGTCTTGATCGTTTCCCTTAAAGACAAATAATTTTATCATAAAAGGACCTACTAGTAAAGAAAAAAGTAAACCATAATGGCTTACTTTAGCTTTCAAAGGTAATTTTCGAAGCCGCATGAATGAATGCGAAAAAGAGAGGATGAGCACGGTTGGGGCGAGATAAAAATTCCGGATGAAATTGGCACGCTACAAACCATGGATGATTTTTTAGTTCGAGCGCTTCCACAATTTTTTCTTCTTCATTAATTCCTGTAAAAATCATATCCGATCCTTCAAATAAGGATAAGGTATCATTATTTACTTCATAACGATGACGGTGTCTTTCCGAAACAATGCTTGTTTTATAAATACTTTCAAGTAAACTATCCTTTTTTATATTGCAAGGATAAAGTCCTAAGCGCATCGGGTTTTCAAATCCTTTTCTTATTGGTTTTAAATCAATGATGGCTAATTCGGCATTTTCATCAAGTTCACGAGATGTGGCTTTTTGGTATCCTAAGCAATTACGAGCATATTCAATCATTGCCAGCTGCATACCATAACAAATCCCAAAGTAAGGAATCTTGTTTTCGCGAGCGTATTTTATTGCCAGCATTATACCCGAAATATCTCTTCCCCCAAACCCCCCCGGACAAATGATACCTTGATAGCCGCTTAAGACTTCCGAAACGTTGTCTTCGGTTAATGTCTTGGCATCAATGGAATCGGTTTTTATATTAATATTGTTGGCATATGCGCCATGCTTTAAGCTTTCATAAACAGACAAATAAGCGTCTTTTAAAGAAATGTATTTTCCAACCAAAGCGATTTTCACAAGTCCTTGTGCTTTTTTGATATTATCAAGCATCGTTTCCCATTCTTTAAGATCAAGCGGGGCCGCGTTTAATCCAAAATGGCGGCAAATAAATTCATCAATGTTTTGCTTTGCCAACATCGGTGGCACTTCATAGATTGACTTGCAATCACGAGCTTCAATTACCGCTTCTCTTTGAACGTCGCAGAATAAAGCAATTTTATCTTTTTGGTTGTCGCTGACTTTACGATCACTTCTTAAGATTATAACATCGGGATTGATACCTAATGAGCGCAATTCTTTAACACTGTGCTGCGTTGGCTTGGTTTTTAATTCTCCTGATGCGGCAATATAAGGAACAAGCGTTGTGTGAATGTATAATGTGTTGTTATACCCAACATCTCTTCTAAATTGACGAATGGCTTCTAAATAAGGAAGTGATTCAATATCACCAACCGTTCCCCCAATTTCGGTAATAACAACATCCGCCCCACTTTTTAAAGCCGCTTTTGAGATGGCTTCTTTGATTTCGTTGGTGATGTGAGGTATAACTTGGACTGTTCCTCCGAGGTATTTTCCTTGCCGTTCTTTTTCAATCACGCGTAAATAAATCTTCCCGGTTGTAACACTTGAATATTTACTTAAGTTTTCATCAATAAAGCGTTCGTAATGGCCCAGATCTAAGTCGGTTTCCGCCCCGTCATCCGTCACAAAAACTTCCCCGTGCTGCAGTGGCGACATGTTGCCCGGATCAACATTAATGTAGGGATCAAACTTTTGCATGAATACTTTCATTCCGCGTCCTTTTAACAATCTTCCGATAGAAGATGCATTGATTCCCTTTCCTAGGCTTGAAGATACTCCCCCTGTTACAAAAATAAATTTAGTGCCCATAGTCTCCTCCTAAAATAAAAAATAAGCTCTCAAAAATTTGAGAACTTATTTGGCTCTTTTTAATTATATCAAAATAGATATTAAAAACAATCTTTTTTTACAATTTGTCATCGTCAAGTTCAAAATCGTCATCTTCATCGTCTTCTTCGTCGAGATCTTCAACCGAACTCGGGCTTGGTTTTTCCGTAATTGCATCTTCCTCTTCCGAAACAATTCCTTCATTCAACAACTCTTCTTCAATGTCGTCGTGTTCTTCGTTGTCGTTTTCTTCTTCATCTTCGTCGTAAGTTTCATCTTCAAACGCTTTATCAATTCCTTGACTAAAGGCAACCTCGTCGGTAAGTTCGTTTTTTAAGACTTCTTCGTCGTCGTTGTATAAATCTTCCAAATAATTGCCGTCTTTATCTAATAGGCTTGATGGTTGACGGCTCTTTAAATCCCAAAGTTTGACGCCGTTTTTATCCTCGCCACAACAAATGAAATGACCGGATAACATAAAATCAATACTAAATTGAGTATAAAGACGGTCGCCTTCTTCGTTACTATATCCTTTTTCTTCAAAAACGTCTTTCGCAATCCGTATGATGGTTCTCGGTTGTTTTCGCGAACTCATTTTTTTTAATGCTATTTCAATAAGTGAATCATTAGTGTTCATGGTATTTCCTCCGTTTTTATATTTTACTCTTTTATCGCTTGTTTTTCAAGTATTTTTTTTAAGACGCGATAATCGGTTCGATCAGCGGAAAGCGGCGTGATGGAAACAAGTTGATGAGAAACGGCCCAAACGTCGTTTTCCGAATCGCCATCAAGATGATAGCGATGATGCCCGCGTTGATAAAACAATTTTTGTTCTTTTTCAAAGCGCGTATCAAAATTGGTATTTCCTTGCTTGGTAAGCTTTATCCCTTGGGGATCTTTAGGGATGTTAATATTGAATAAACTCCCATAATTAAACAAGTGATTTTGAAAGATGTAATCTAAAACCATGGTTAAGGAATCGGCTGCCGTTTGAAAGTCATGGGGAGCAACGGAAAAAGCCAAAGCTTGCTTTCCCATTAAAACCGCTTCCATGGCGGCCGAAACTGTTCCCGAATATAAAATATCTTCACCTAAATTAAACCCGCTGTTAACTCCTGAAAAAACCAAATCAAAGTCCTGTCCCAATCCAAACCTTGCGGAACGAACCGCATCCGCCGGAGTTGAGTCCACGGTATAACTGGGCACACCAAGCCCGACATCACAAGTTTCAATTTCAAAGCCGGTGCGAACATTAATGGCGTGGCTTTTGGCACTTTGTTCGCTTTTGGGGGCAACCACCAAAACCTCACCAAATTTTTTTGCACTTTCAACTAAAATTTTTATGCCTTCTGAATAAATCGAGTCATCATTGGTAATTAGTATTCGCATTAAAAAACCTCGGGATGATTCGTTTTATATTCTTTAAGCAGTAAGTCGGCTTCGCAAATTAGCTTTTTTATGTCACGGCGTTTTGATAACGATGCTCCGCTGGCCTGGCGATGTCCGCCCCCGCCGTATAAAGCCGCTAATTGATTAATGTCGACAAATCTTGAACGTAAACGAACCCTGATTTTTTCTTTTCCTTGTACAAAGAAAATCCAAATTAAATGGCCGAAAATACTGTCGAGTGTATTAACTAGCGCTGAGGCTTCTTCTATTTCCACTTTAAATTTCTTTTGCAATCTCTTTGTTATGAAAATATACGCCACTCCGTTTTCGGTGGTTTTATAGTGGTTTAAGATATATCCTTGTAAATGATATGCTTCTTTATTCTTAATATAAAGGTAAGCGTAAATCTCTTCAATATCAATTCCCGTATCAACCAGTTCGGCTGCTAATTTAAAAACCAAAGCATTAACTCCCCGATATTTAAATCGCCCTGTATCTGTAACCAAACCAACATATAAGGCTTGGGCGGCTTGCTTGGTTAACACAAGTTCATTTTTAAATGTCATATAAAAATCGGTAATAATGGCCGCGGTCGCCGGAAGATCTTCCCGAACATAATTAATGGTGGCGTAATCTTCCACCCGAACGTGATGATCAATTTTAATGGTTTGTTTCCCCAATAGCCATTTATCATTATCAATTCGATCTTTCGTTGCTGTATCAACAATAATGACCAGTGCCTTAGGATACACCTCGCTTAAGTCGTTTTGATCTTCGGAGTCTAAAAAATTGAGGTATGTGCTCTTGTCGCTTCCGATGCTGTAAATTCTTTTTTCGGGAAATGATGCTCTTAAAATATCTCTTAAGCCCAAGGTGCTTCCCATGCAATCGCCATCGGGACGAATGTGCCTGACAATGATAATATCGTCATACTCTTTTATTAGCTCTAATATTTGCTGTTTTTCAGTCATTTGTTGTTTCCTCTAATTAAATTGTCCAAGTCGTTTAACATTAAATCAGCTTCTTCAAAAGACTTCAATGTGGCCCCGCTGGCATATTGGTGGCCGCCGCCTCCATATTTAACCGCGACCTCGTTAATGTTAAAGCGACTGGAACGAAGCTCACATACAATGTTTTTGTTTATTTCGTCTTCCGTAAAATTCACCCAAATATCAATGTCTTTTATGCCGGCCATGGTGTTAACCATTCCGCGAGAAACGGTGAAAAGATCAACATCGAAATTTTGAACATCTTGAGCGGTGTTCTTCATATACGCAACCTTCATCGGCGTTAACTTAAAATTAAGCGTAAAGTAGGCTCGCAAACGAACAATTTTCAGTTCTTCCACATATAGATTATTATAAACCTCGCTGATAGAAAAATCGTATTCCATTAATTTAGCCGTTGTTGCAAAGGTTTTCGCATTGACCGAATCATAACGGAACCGACCGCTGTCCGTGATAATCCCGGTAAATAATGCTTTTGCCCCTAAAGAATTAAGTTTCATTGATGTTTGAAAAATAAAGTCACTAATTAAGCCTGCGCAACTTTCAAAGTTTGTGTCAACTAAAATGAGATTCCCAAATTCTCCTCTTGGGATGTGGTGGTCAATTTTAATTAGGTATTTTCCGTTTAAGTAACGACGATCGCTAATTAAGAATTCTTCGGCCGTATCTAAAACAAAAACAAGAGCTTGACGATAATCCTCATCGGCGACGGCATCTACCGTCCCAATAAAGCCATAGCGGTCATTGGCATCCCCAACGGCTAAGACCTTCTTATTGGGAAAAGTCGTTTTAAGGGCTTCTCTAAGCCCGATTTGCGACCCCATGGCATCACCATCGGGGCGTTGGTGGCGATGAATAATTATCGTGTCATACTCTTTTATTTTTTGAAAAATTTGATTGTACATATTTATCTCCGTTTCTTGTTATTATATCACTTCTTCATTTAAAGCAAACGAAAATCGCATTAATAATGAATAAAAACTCCTAACCATGTTAAGAGTTTTTTACATCAAAAACGGGTAAAACGCGCAAACTGACGAAACCGATAATCGTGCTCGTAATCAAAGACACAAAAACCAAAATGGCTCCATATGCCAAGACAACGTCGCCAAGTTGGTAAATGACGGAAACCGTCATCAATTGTCCCATGATATGTAAAAAGCCGCCGATGACGCTGATGGAAATCATGGACGCCCATTTTCTTAACGTTTTGTAAGCTAAAAACATTCCTAAAAAACTGATGGTTGATGCAACAAAACTAATGACAAAGGTAATGGGGCTTCCTAAAATTAATCCCACCAAGGCGCTTTTCATGATTGTTAACAAAAGGGTTTCTTTAAAAGAAAAGCGATAAAGGCTTAAAAGGATAACAACATTGGCCAATCCTATTTTTGCTGTCGGTAAAAAGGGGAACGCTAAAGATGAAATAAATTTATCAAATAAGGAAAGGATAACGCCTAATGCCACCAGAATGGAAATGAGAACTAAGCGCTGTATTAACAAATGATTTCGTAAACTGCCCATGTGTTTCTCCTTTCTTTGGTTTTTCTAATTTTATCATATTATGGTTGATTTTCCAACCTTTATTTATTATAATGATTTTTGGGGGGGATTATTATGTGCGTGTTTTGTAAAATTGTGAACGGTGAAATTCCATCATATAAAGTATATGAAGATGA
>JBFXGS010000068.1:0-7018 GCA_050177775.1 Bacilli bacterium
AAATAAAAGGGGTCCTTCTTCCTCGTTTGGTTTTGGTGCGGTCGGAGATTACCCCAAATAAAGGTAACAAGAATAAGGCCAAAACATTGTCAAGCGACATAATGACTCCCGACCATGTTTGGTTAAATCCAAAGTTGTTGTTTAGCATTTTAACAATTATATTGTCATAAACTTGCCAAAACATGCAAATAATAAAAAAGGCGAGACCAACAAAAATCGTGTTTTTCGTGTTTAACTTCATAAATCCTTTCCTTTAACTTTTATTTCGATTTTTAAGAGAATTGGTTGTGTTTCTACGTCCATTATACTTGATAATATTACTTATTACAACCTATTTATTTTTCACAATTACAAAATAGCTTCGAAAATGGTCCCCTTCTTATCAATTGAAAGAGTAATCATTTCCCAACTGTTTCCTAACTTAAGATCTCTTAAAAGATGACTAATTGGCTGTTTCGAAATAAACGTCATCGTTTTAGCTTTATCATTTAAGAAATAAGGAAAGGGTTGTTGTTTGCAAAAATCAATTAATGAAGAAGAATCATTGATGGCTTTAAAGAAACTTGCTTCATTGGCTTGGTTGGCAATCAATTCTCTGATTAAAGTTAAATTGCCTGTTTCCAAAGCTTTTGGTAAGTTAATCGCCTTGGCAAGGCGATAACTAAAATCTTGAATCGGAGTTTTAACCATTTCGTTATTATCATCAATCGTGTTCTTCGCAATCAAGTGCGTGAAAACGAAACTATCATCCGCTTGATATTGGATGTTTTTCACTTCACCGTCATATTGATAACTTGAACAAAGATTGCCAAACAAAGCCGGACCCAAGGCTTCATATGAACCATGAATGGTCGAAGCAATATTTAATAAATTGGTTGGTGAGAATCGTTTATCCAGGAAATAATTGGCCGCAACCACGGATGCACTGATTAATGAAGGATTAAAGCCTAACCCGATGCCAATCGGAATACACTGGATTAAGGATACTTTAAAAGGCATTAACGGTATCTTCGCATACCAAAAAGTCTTTTCCATACAACTTTTAACTAAGTTTTCATAAACATTGGCAGGACTCGGAAAACCGATAAACTCCCATTGTTTGGCTTTTTCAAAAAACAGTTCGTTATATAGAGTTACGGCTAACCCTAAGCCCTCTATTTCCCATCCCAAGCGACCAAAGGTTGCGGGAACTTTTACTTTTAAGCGCATAAACTCTCCTTATTAAATGTTTTCTAAGAAACAATGTTGATGAGCAGGTGCTAAAGCAAAATAACCTTCACCGTATTTACTCTTGGCTTTTTTGCCATATTCTAAAGCCTTAAATTGCAAATATTGCATAACCATTTCCATCGTGTGGTCAATTTGGCTTTCATGATATTTTATCGAAGTTATTTTATCGGCAAATTCTTCTTTACTAACCGGAATAAAAACATTGGCGCGGTGCGTATAAAAATATACTAAACTCATGCCTGTGGGAAATTGTTCGATTTCATTAATGTCAATTCCGTGTCTGGTTGCCACAATCGGAAATTTCGCAATCGTTAAAGCATTTCTTGCGGCGATTCCGACATTGATATGGTCGGGATGAACCTCGGTTGGAAGCATCGGATCGGGGGCAAAAACAGCATCCGGTTTTATGGCAATTATCTTTTTGGCAATGGCCACCGTCATGTCTTCTAACGAATAAATCCCGCCATCTTCAAAAGGAAGAATTTCCACGCTGGTGGCATTTAAAAAAGCCGCCGCGTTTTCACTTTCTTTTTTTCGGATGGCCATTACTTCTCCGGCCTGGGCTTGGGGATTAAAGGAACCTGCTCCACCATCGGTTGCAATTAAAAAATGGACTTTGACACCCCGGCCGGTCATTTGTTTGACAAGAGCTCCCGAAGAAATTTCAATATCATCGGGATGGGGGCCAACAAATAAAATGGTTTTAAAAGTATTAAAATCAGGAAGCGGAACATATTTTAGCAAGATTTTTTTATTCATTTTACATACCTCAACGGCTCAATTATATCATTCATACGCTTTGATGTAAATAAAAGAAAAGCCTCTAACCAGAGACTTTTCATTTTATTTAATATTTGGCGACTTTAATCATTAAATCGCTCATCTTTTTGGAGAAAGCAACCGGGTCTTTTAAAGCAAAGCCCTCAATTAATAGAGCTTGAGAATACAGTAATGATGCATAATCGTTAAGCATATCATTGTTATCATTATATAAATTCTCTAAAGCTTTAAATAATGGATGATTTGGGTTTATTTCTAAGATTCTGGTGGCTTTTGGTTTTTCTTCATTTGGCATATTGGCAATAACTTTTTCCATTTCAAATGATAAACCTTCTTCACTAACCAAACAAACCGGGGAATCCGTCAAACGCTTGGATAAAACCACATCCGAAACTTCATCTTTAAGAAGTTCTTTTAATTTTTCAAGCATCGATTTTTTATCTTCAGTTAATTCTTGAATTTTCTTTTCTTCTTCTTTGGATAATAAATCTAAATCACCTTGATTAATCGATTTAAATTTTTTCTTGTCATATTCTTGAAGCATTTGAATCGCAAATTCATCGATTTCTTCATTTAAGATTAAAACATCAAAACCTTGTTTTTTAATCAAATCCATTTGCGGAAGAGCTAAAACTTGTTCTTTGGTTTTCCCGGAAGCATAGTAAATATGCTCTTGGGCTTTTGGCATGGTTTCCACATATTCTTTTAAAGTAATGTAGTTATCTTGGTTGACTGATTGATAAAGCAATAAATCCTTAATCATATCTTTCTTTTCGCCAAATTGATCATAAACCCCGAATTTAAGGTTCACCCCAAAACTCTTAAAGAACTCTAAATATTTTTCGCGTTCATTCTTTAACATGCCTTCTAGTTTTGACAAAATCTTCTTTTCGACATTTTTGGCAATATTTTCAATGTCTTTATTCTTTTGTAAAATCTCACGGCTGATGTTTAAAGATAAATCACTGGAATCAACTAATCCTTTTACAAAGCGTAAGTAATCAGGGACAAGTTCTTTACATTTTTCCATGATGAAGACACCTTTTGAATAAAGTTGCAAGCCTTTTTCATATTTTTCCGAATAAAGATTGTAAGGCGCTTTTTTAGGAATAAAGACTAATGCCGTATAATTGAGAGCTCCTTCGACATTAATAAAAATGTTCGCTTGCGGATCTTGATAATCATAAAACTTTTGTTTATAAAATTCGGTCAGTTCTTCATCAGTGATGTCGTTTTTACGTTTTTTCCAAATCGGAATCATGGAATTAAGGGTTTCAACTTCCCAAACATCTTCGTATTTACCTTCAATGTCTTTTCCTTCTTTGTCTTTCTTGGGAACCGATTTCTTCACATTCATTTTAATCGGGTAACGAACATAATCAGAATATTTCTTCACTAACCTTTTAATCGTATATTCTTCTAAGAATTCATCATAATCATCTTCTTTAGTGCTTTTTCGAAAATAGACGGTAACCGCCGTTCCTTCTTTTAAACCTTCCAGTTCTTCAATTTCATAGGTATCAACGCCCGCCGAAGTAAACAAGTAACCTTTTTCACTATATGGTGATTTTGTTCTGACTTCAACTTTGGAAGCAACCATGAAGGCGGAATAAAAGCCGACCCCAAATTGGCCAATAATATCGATTGCTTCTTGATCATCTTTATTTTTTAGATTTTTGATAAATTCGGCCGATCCGCTTTTCGCAATCGTTCCTAACCCATCCACCAATTCATCATATGTCATTCCGATTCCATTGTCGGTAATGGTTAAAGTGTGATTTTTCTTATTGATTTCTAAAAAGATTTCATAATCCCGTTTTTCTAATTTTTGATCCGTTAACGACAAATAATGGAATTTATCTAAAGCATCGGATGCATTAGAAATAAGTTCTCTTAAAAAGATTTCGCGATTTGTATAAATCGAATTAATCATTAATTCCAGTAACCGTTTCGACTCCGTTTTAAATTCTTTTATCTCACTCATAAAATCCTCCTTGTGATAGTCATCTATGAAGAATTATACAACAAAATCTTAGCACTGTCAAGTAATAAGTGCTAATTTGTTAGCACAAAAAAAGCTATTTCAATAGCTTTTTTAAATGGGAATAAAAGTATAAAAAATCATTCCTAAAATTCCTGACAAAACAATTAAATAAATCGGATTAAGTTTCTTAAAACTAAACCTTAATACTAAAATAATAACCATGATCGATAGCGCTAAATAGTCGAACTTTGCCAACGAAAATTCATTTCCAAAAACATTTTTAAAAATAAGATTAAGGACAACCGCCGCAATCATTCCCACAATAATGGGTTTGATGCCATTTAAAGCCCATTGGAATTTTTCATATTTCATAAAGTTTTGGATAAATTTCGCAATCACTAAAATAATGATGAACGAAGGAAGAATCACCCCTAACGTGGCAAGAATCGCCCCTAAAAATTTCCCTTGTTCAAAACCGACAAGCGTGGCGGTATTAACCGCAAACGGTCCCGGCGTTGATTCCGCAATCGCAAAAAAATTTAGCATTTCTTCATAAGTTAACCATCCGCGACTGACAACTTGATCTTCAATCATCGGAATCATGGCATATCCGCCGCCGATTGTAAACAACCCAATCGAAAAGAATACGAAAAATAATTCTAAATAAATCATTTTTCTGCTCCTCTCTTGCGAATCAGCATTTGGGAAACTAAACCAACGATCATTCCAAAGACAATGAGCGCAAACGAAAGAAAGCGAAAGTCAACAAACAAACTAATCCCTAAAGCAAAAGCCATCAATAAATAAGCGAGCATGGTTTTGGGAGCTTTTTTGTATAGTTTTATACAAGCGCTTAATATTAAGACGACCACCCCGGCGCGAATACCTTTAAACGCCGCCGCCACCAAAGGAATGGTTAAAAAGTTTTCAAAATAAAGCGCGACTAAACAAATAACGACAAACGACGGCAGGACAACCCCCAAGGTTGCGAACAAACTTCCCCAAAATTTATTAATTTTGTATCCCACAAAAGTTGCGGAATTAACCGCAATCACACCGGGTGTTGACTCGGCAATGGCCACCATATTTACCATTTCGTCATCATTAATCCATCTTTTTCTTTCCACTAATTCATGTTGAATCAAAGGGATCATCGCATAACCCCCACCAAAGGTAAAAGCCCCAATTTTAAAGAATGTGAAAAATAACTCTAAATTTCGATTCATTTTATTTTCCATACATTTGATATAAAATCCAGTTGACAAAACGATTAGGCAATAATCTCTTGATAAAAACGATTAATTTATATTCCAAACCCACCGTCACTTTCAAAGGAGGATGTTTTCTTTTAATAATTCGAAAAATGGTCTTGGCGACAGTCAGGGGATTTTTTCCTTTTTGTTCATCATGTTCCATTTTTGCAATCGAACGTCGAAATCGATCACCGTATAACTCATCATTAATTAATGTTTTTTGGCGGTTTTTGGTAAAACCAGTTTTGGTATCTCCCGGCATCACGACCGAAACTTTAACATGGAAAGGACGAAGTTCATTATTTAAACCTTCAGAAAAACTGGCAACAGCGGCTTTCGAAACGGAATAAAAAGTTTGGAAAGGAATGGAAAGTTCACCGGCAACACTGCCGAGATTAATGATTTTTCCTTGAGTCTTTCTTAAAAAAGGAATGGCGACTTGGCAAACATTGACAACCCCCATTAAGTTAACCGCCATGATTTTCGATATGTCTTCTTTTTGGGTTTCTTCAACCGGTCCGCTTATGCCCATGCCGGCATTGTTAACCACAACATCAATGGGCGAATCAATCAATGCAAAAGCTTTTTTGACTTGTTCAAGATCGGAGACATCACAGGAAATCGATTTGATTAAAGGATGATCAATAATGGTTCTTGATAAGCCATAAACTCGATAACCTTTTTTCGCAAGATATTCGCTTGTTACCAAGCCAATTCCTGATGATGAACCCGTAATTACAATAGTTTTCATATTTTTCACCTTAACTTATTATAAAGAAACTATCATTAAATTGCAAGAAAAAAGCCACCCAATGGTGACTTTGTTTCATTTATTATTTTGGTTTGGCAAGTAAATCACGAATTTCAACTAACAACTCTTCCGTAGTAGGTTTTGCTGGAACAGTTTCAGCAACAACTTCAACGACCAAAGCTTCTTTTGTTTCCTTTTCCGCTTTAGCTTTATCAGCAAGCATTCTTGCTTTCATAATCGCTTTAATAATAATGAAAACAACTAAAGCAATAATTAAGAAATCAATAATGGTTTGAATAAATAAACCATAGTTTAATGTGGTAGCAGGTTTGATAACAGTACCTAAGCCGTCAACTTCTTCCGGAGTTAAAACCCAGTGCATTTCGGCTAAATTGCCCCCAACAAACAAGCCAATTACTGGCATTAAAACGTCTTTTACTAAGCTCGCAATTATTTTCCCAAATGCTCCACCCATAATGACGCCAATCGCTAAATCCAAAACATTACCCTTTTGGATAAATTGACCAAATTCTTTAAAGAATTTTTGCATACTTCCTCCCTGCATAAATACTGTTTAATTATATCACATTTAATTGGTTTCAACTATTTTTTTAATGGCTTCCAAGGCTTCATCCGGTAAACGGTTAAAATCATCTAATTTACTTACATAATTTAAGCGATCTTCCATTCTTGCTTTGATGCTTTCAATATAACTTTGATTGGAAAAATCCTGACTTTTGCAGTGTTGTGCTAAGAAAAACCACTAACAATCAAATTAGATCATAAAAGCAGTATAAATAGTTAAAATTTTAATGTTTTAAGTTATTTTAACTATTTTTTATTTTCTATTGACTTTAAACCTATGTTATGCTATAATATATTATATAGGAGATATTTTATGATTAGAAAAGATAAACATCGGTTTGCAGATGGTAGTTATAAAACTCAAGTTCGTGTGGTAGAAGGATATAGAGATAAGTCTACGGGTAAAGTAAGACAACGAACAATTAAAAGCTTCGG
>JBFXGS010000069.1:0-6873 GCA_050177775.1 Bacilli bacterium
CGACTGTCGTTTTTGCCAATCATTATATTATAAGCAAGGGTTATGGTTTAATTGTAGTACCGGTTAACTTAGTTGATGAATACAAGAGGTTGTTAATCGATTACTATGAAGGGAAAAATAGCGATATTAAAGTGTTCTTGAAAGAAAAATGTCTACAATTAATAAAATCATGAGCATTCTAAACAAGTTAATATGATTTATTAACTACTGCTCAGTTATTTATAATATTATCTAAATAATATTTCTAATTTGCAATTGATTATTATTTTTTTATAAAATTTGTATTACAATCTTTCCTTTATAGGAATTGCCACTATTTATATAGGAATAAGAAATTTTATATATATCATTACAATCTTTCCTTTATAGGAATTGCCACATTGCATTTTCGGTGCATAAGTCAATTTCAATAACATTACAATCTTTCCTTTATAGGAATTGCCACATTAATTGTTCCCCTATTAGCTTTAATGCTGGGTCATTACAATCTTTCCTTTATAGGAATTGCCACTCTGTTCTTAACAATGAACCTTCTATCAAGCCTTATTACAATCTTTCCTTTATAGGAATTGCCACTAATTCAGGAATAAATTTTAATTTATTAATTTCTGAAGAAGTCAAAAGTGAAATATTGAGTGCTTACGATGAACTTACAGCTCCGTTTAATTTAATGAAAGAAGAAGTAACTTCGCAAGATATTATTGATTACATTGGTAATCCGTTTGACCATTACGAATAATAAAGCAATTTTATTTTGTTCCTAAATTAAAACCAACCCAGCGGTTGGTTAAACTGATGACAAACCCCATTTTCAAAAGTGGGGTTTTATTTTCTTCCCACATCTGCAGCAAATAAATATAAAAACACGATTATTTTATATGAATGAAATGACTATTTTGTGTTTTTGTCCCACTTTATAACGAAATAAAAAGAGCGTTGACTTTGTCAACGCTCTGAATAGGTTTTGAGAACCTTTTTTTATACAAGTTTTTTACGAATACTTCCCGATAACAAATCAATTAAAGTAACCGTAATAATTAAGATAATGACAATTGTGAAAGTCCTAGACCATTGTAAACCGATAATCGCAAAGATTAACGGAGCCCCAAAACCACCGGCCCCGACTACACCCAAGGTGGCGGCGGCGCGCATGTTGGTTTCAAATCTAAACAAAGTATAACTGATAAATTCTGCGGAGACTTGGGGAATGATGGCTCGAAACAAAACTTCCATTTTGTTGCCACCGCACGATTCGACGGCTTCTTTGACACCGGCATCCATGGATTCGATTGATTCACTAAATAGTTTTCCAAGCATTCCAATCGAGTGAAAGCCGAGAGCTAAAATACCGGCGGGAGCACCCGGGCCAACAATACTGATAAAGATTAACGCTAAAATGATTTCCGGGAAAGTTCTGATCATTGTGATCAAGTATTTCCCAACTTGGGAAAACTTGGCCCCAACGATATTTTGGGAAGCAATCAAAGCGACCGGAATGGCCAGGATGGCGGAAACGAAGGTTCCGCTAATGGCAATCGTGATGGTTTCCACAACCGCATACGGTAAACCATCAATCGTCAGATCGGATAGATAAACCCAGTCGGGAGTAACTAAACCCCTAAGCATCGCTTTAAAAGTTGCTAAAGCCGTTCCCATAATCCCGCCATAATTAACGGATTCTAACGACCATACAAACAAAGAAATCACAATAATGAAAAACAAAGTTTTCTTAAACGAATTCGAACGTGGTTTTTTAGGGAGAATAATCATTTCTTGATTCATTATACTAACCCCTTTCGAATTCGACTGCTGACTAAGTCAATAATCAAGACCGCCACAAAGGTAATGATGACGATTATCCCGACCCGGTCAAAATATCTAAAAGCATAAGCTCGTTCATAGAATTGTCCAATCCCACCGGCTCCGACATAACCTAAAACGGCGGCGGCTCGGACATTGACTTCAAATGTATATAAAGTGTAGGATATGAATTGCGGCAAAATTTGGGGAAGAATGCCATAACGCAGGATGGTCATTTTATTGCCACCCAGTGACACAATGGCTTCAACTTGACCGGGGTCAATGGCTTCAATGGATTCATATAACAATTTAGAAATTAACCCAAACGAGAAAATAAACAAAGCGACAATCCCGGCAAAATTACCTGAACCAAAAATAGCGACAAAGAGGGAAGCTAAAACCATTGAAGGAATGGTTCTGAAAATATTGAGAATAAAACGCGTCATCTGATTAATGATTTTATTTTCCGTAAAGTTCGAAGAAGCCAGTAAAGCAATCGGAAAAGCGGCAATCGCTCCTAACATTGAACTAACGATGGCCATTTGAATCGTTTCTAAGAGAGGTGGGATTACTTTTGGGGCATAATCCCAAGCGGGATCACCAAACATCTTGCCAAGAAGGCGCCCCCCTTGATAAAAGTTCGACATGACATCAATCAAGTTAAAGTTTGCAAAACGGGCACTTCCCCAAAGAATGAGAACAACTAAGGTAATGGTGACGTACTTTTTTACTTGACTGGGTCGATTAAGAACAATGCGATCTTGATTTCCTAAATTCATTAATTTTCACCAACAAAGTCTTTGACTCCAATGGTTCGACCGTAAACAATTTCTAAATCATTGATAATTTGATTATCGGATTTGCTATGACGATCGATATCATAGACGACTTTACCGTCTTTAATTCCAATGATTCTCGTTGCGTATTTCAACGCGAGATCGACATGATGGAGATTGGCAATCATCGTGACACCATCTTCTTGATTTATTTTCTTTAAAAACTCCATGACTTCAAAAGTTGTCACAGGATCCAGTGATGCGACCGGTTCATCCGCCAACATGATTTTGGCTTGTTGCGCAAGCGATCTGGCAATAGCGACTCTTTGCATTTGACCACCGGACAGTTCACTGGTACGTCCAAACGTTTTTTCTAAAATATCCACTTTTTTTAAAGCTTGGTAAGCAATTTGCTTATCCGCTTCCTTATAAATGCCAAGAACGTTTCGCCAAGTTGGATTATAGGCAACCCGTCCGGTTAAAACATTTTGTAAGACGGACATTCGTTTGATAATATTAAAACTTTGGAAAATCATGCCAATGTTTTTGCGGAGTTTTCGCAATTGTTTTCCTTTTAATGTTGTGACATCAATGGTTCGCAAATCTAATTCTTCAGGGTTGATGGTTTTCCCTAAAGCTTCTTGTTTCTTAATCATGTTATCACCATAGATATCAAAAGTATTGACATCAATATTGTCAATGTAGATATTTCCTTCCGTCACATCAATGATTTGATTGATGGTCCGTAATAATGTCGATTTTCCCGCCCCGGATAAGCCTAAAATCGCGACATATTCACCTTCAAATATTTCTAAGTTAATATGCTTTAAAGCCTGAGTCCCGTTCGCATATGTTTTTGAGACGTTAACAAATTTAATCAATTTTGTTCTCCTTTATGAGAATAGCCACCAAAGATTGGTGGCTATTAATTAATATTATTTTAAATAAGAATTATTATCCGAAATCCCAGTCTTTTTGTCTTGCTAAGTAAGTTCTAACAATGTCATATTCTGAATCGACAGCGACAGCATAACCTTTATGTTCGTAAATGGCATTAATGATAATTCTTCCTTGAGTGGAGTTGGCAATGTCTAAGAAAGCTTGTTTAATTCTTTCAGTTAGATCTGGATCAAGTCTCGTAATAACGGAAATCGTATCATTAGGAATATCTTCAGTATCGGTAATAAATAAAACAGTTTGGCGAACATCCGGATAAGTCTTAACTAACAATGAACGAGCATCTTTGAAGGTAAAAGCGGCATCAGCTTGACCGTTAATAACAGCAAGGACGGCTTTATCATGCCCACCGGCATTAACCCAAGTAACTTCTGTTTCCGGATCAATGTCGTTATCAGCTAGTAAGTTGGCTGGCCATACGAAGCCCGAAGTCGATGTAAAGGAAGCAATTGCAATGCGTTTCCCCTTTAAGTCGGCAACACTGGTAATTCCGCTGTCTTTATGAGCAACAAGTTGTGATTTATAACCGGCCACGAGTGGTTCACCAGTTAATTGCGTTCCATCATCAGCGACGTCATAACGAAGAGATTTTAAAATAACTTTCGCATAACCTTCGTCAGCGGCTAAGACATAAGCGGTAGTTGCCAATAAACCAACATGCACTAACTCGGAAGCCATCGCTTCAATCAGGGCGTTATAATCAGTGGCAACGGTAACAGTCACAGGCATTCCCAGTTTTGCTTCAAGCAATTCTTCAAGTGGAACACGTTGAGCATTTAACACTGCTGCATCTTTGGAAGGGATTAATTGAACGGCCAACTCTTCTGGGTTAACATAGTCTCCTTCTTTACAGCCGAAAAGAACAAATAATGAAACAAAGGCGACAAGAATCAAAACAATCTTTTTCAAATCTTTTCCTCCATCTTTTTAAAAGATACTTTATTGTAACATAGAAAACCGCCTTTTATCAAGATAAATTTTTGTAAAAACAAATTGTAATTAATTTGTATTCCGTGTTATCATTAAAGCACGCCTTTGGAGATTTTATGAATGATAGCTTTACTTTAACAATTCTTCATACCAGTGATACGCATGGCTGTTTGTTAAATCATGATTACAGTAAAAACACGAAAACCAATTCCGGAATGAATTTACTTTCAAGTTTAATCAAGCAACACCGAACCGACCATACCTTATTAGTAGATACGGGAGATGCTATTCAAGGAAGTCCGTTACTTTATTTCCACCAAATCAATCAAGATCGTTTTCCTAATCCGGTCGCAGCGGTCTTTAACTATCTCGGATATGATTATTTTGTTCCGGGTAATCATGACTTTAATTATGGGATTGATTATTTACTGGGGTTTGTGAAAAACATCAAAGCCAAAACCGTCTGTGCCAACATTTTAGATGATCAAGGACAACCGCTTTTTAAGAACGCTTATGATATTATCCAATATCCAAATGGGCCAAAAGTTGCCTTCATTGGGATTACGACCCAGTACATTCCGAAATGGGAAAAGCCAGAAAACATTCGCGATTTTCAGTTTGTTTCCGCGGTTACAAAAACCAAAGACCTTGTGGAGGAAATAAAAATAAACCATTGTCCCGACTTAATCATTCTTGGTTACCACGGGGGATTTGAACGCGATTTAGACACCGATGATTGGCTTGTGGAAGATACGGGTGAAAATTTAGGGCACCGCATTATTGAAAGTGTTCCCGATTTAGATGTTGTTTTAACAGGCCATCAACACCGCATCATTTGCAAGAAGAAGAATAAAACGATGATAACCCAACCCGGAGGTTCCGCCCAGTACTTAGGGAAAGTCGAAGTTAAAATGGAGTATGAAGGGAAGTGGAAAGTTAAAGCCTACCAATCGCAAATGCTTAGCACGGACAATGTGACTTTGGATAATTATATCGACCAATTGGTGAACGATATTGAAAAAGAAACAAGTCTATTTTTAAATGAAACGATTGGCGTGGTCCCTAACAATGATTTGGAAGTTCATGATGCTTTTTTTGCAAGGCTCGAAAAACATAAAATTGTCTCTTTCATCAATCATGTTCAACTACAAGCCAGCCAAGCGATGATTAGTCTCACCGCCCTTGCTAACCAAGTATCAGGTTTTAAACAAACCATTTCGATTCGGGATATCCTAAACACCTATGTTTATCCCAACACTTTGGTTGTGAAAAGAATTGATGGAAAAACTTTAAAAGCCGCTCTTGAAAAAAACGCCAGTTATTTTACAATCGTTGAAGATGAAATTACCATTAATCCTAAATTCATCTTCCCGAAAGCCGAACATTATAACTATGATATGTTTGATGGAATCGAGTATACCATTAAAGTATCCAACCCCGAAGGTTCAAGAATTCTGGATTTAAAAAGGAATGGGAAGTTAATTAAAGATGATGATGAATTCACGATGGTGATGAGTAATTACCGGGCTACCGGTGGGGGTGAGTTCTTAATGTATAAGAATTTACCGATTGAAAGAGAAATCAACCAGGATATTGCGGAAATAATGATTGATTACATTCGCAGAACTAAAGAAATCATCCAAGAGGACCCGAAAAATATCAAAGTCATCAAATAATAGTTGACACGAATCAAGAAAGAAGTATAATATAAGTGACCACATGGTCACTTATATTTAATTTGGGGGAAAGATGCGCAAGAAAGACCAAACAATCGATAAAATCATGCAAGCTTCATTAACGGAATTCGCCAATAAAGGTTATCTTCAGGCTTCCACAAACGCCATCGCTGAAAAAGCCCAAGTATCCAAGGGGTTAATTTTTAAATATTTTCCTAAGAAAAAGGATTTATATTTAGCTCTTGTACAAAAGGTTTTAAAAGAAATGGTCGAGGGATTTTCCAACCTTAAGTACGCATCTTCCGAACCGATTCTAAAAATCATCGATATTATTTATTGGAAAGCTGAGTATTCAAAGGCTCATCCTCTGGAAACCGCCTTATTGTTAACGGCTTTTTCGGATCCACCAGGTATCGTTGTTTCAGAAATCATGGGTTTATTGGAGCAACTTAAAACCTTAAGTTTTCATCAGTTTTTTGATGATATTGATTATACTCGCTATGAAAAACGCTTTTCAAAAATCCAAGTTCAAAAAAACATCGAACTGGCGATTGAAGGATTACAATCGTCAATCTTAAAAAAGGGGTTAACTTTAGATAAATTAACCGGCACCAAAGAAGAAAGTTTACTTTTTATTAAAACCGTTTTAAAAGGAATGGAAGAATAATATGCAAAAAACCTTTGAAATTAAAGATCTACAATATCAATATCCCCAAAGTCACCATCAAGTTATC
>JBFXGS010000070.1:0-4456 GCA_050177775.1 Bacilli bacterium
TCAATACACTTAGAATAATGTTTCCGTTTTTCCCGCCATTGTAAATACGCTGACGGTGACGCTTTTGTCCTTGCTAATCAGTGCCCCGTTGGGAATCTTTTCGGCCCTCTTTTTAGTAGAATACACTCATAAAAAAAATAAGTTTGTGAAAATCGTTCGCATCACTTCCGAAACCCTCTCCGGAATCCCCTCCATCGTCTTCGGTTTGTTTGGGTTTTTGCTGTTTGTTTCGACTTTAAAAATGGGTTTTTCTTTGTTATCCGGTTCATTAACCATGGCGATTATGATTCTTCCGCTTATCATGCGAACAACCGAAGAAGCCTTAAAGGCCGTTTCGGACAGTTATCGCGAAGGAAGTTTTGCGCTCGGAGCCGGAAAACTAAGAACGATTTTCAAAATTGTGCTTCCCGCCGCCATTCCCGGAATCCTGGCCGGAATTGTTCTTTCGATCGGACGGATCGTTGGGGAAACCGCCGCCCTCATTTATACGGCCGGCACGGTTGCGCAAATTCCGAGCACTTTACTTGGCTCCGGACGAACCCTTTCCATTCATATGTTTGCCCTTTGGAATGAAGGGTTAAAACAAGAAGATAGTTATGCAACAGCCGTGGTGCTTCTCATAATGGTCATCGGACTAAATGCTTTATCAAAAAAACTCGCTAATAAACTTAAAAAAGGATTGCAAAATGGATAAAATTAGAACCGAAAACTTAAATATCTTTTATGGGAATTTTCAAGCTATCAAATGTGCGAATATTGGCATCCCCCTTCATGAAATCACCGCTTTCATCGGACCATCGGGATGTGGCAAATCCACTTTGCTCAAAGCTTTTAACCGGATGAATGATTTAATCAAGGATTGTCACCATCAAGGAAGTATTTACCTCGATGATGCCAACATCCATGGAAACATCGATGTCAATTATTTGCGCAAAAAAGTCGGCATGGTCTTTCAAAAACCCAATCCTTTTCCGATGAGTATTTATGATAATATTGCTTACGGGCCCAAGACCCATGGCCATTATTCGAAAGCGCAATTAGATGATCTTGTGGAAAAAGCCCTCATCGATGCCGCGCTTTGGGATGAAGTTAAAGATCGTCTCAAACAAAACGCCCTTAGTTTATCGGGTGGACAACAGCAACGCTTATGCATTGCCAGAGCCCTGGCCGTTAACCCCGAAGTATTACTGATGGATGAACCGACGAGCGCCCTTGATCCTATTTCCACATCCAAAATCGAAGACCTTGCTTTAGAACTCAAAAAAAAGTATACTATAGTTATCGTAACCCATAATATGCAACAAGCAACCCGCATTTCCGATCAAACCGCTTTCTTTTTACTGGGAGAGATTGTGGAAATGGCGAAAACCGAACAATTATTTTCCTATCCAAAAGATAAACGCACCGAAGATTATATAACAGGGAGGTTTGGCTAATGCGAACCAAATTTACAAGTCAGCTTGAACAACTGAATAATGAACTAATTTCGATGGGTGCTTTAGTGGAAACTGCCATCACTTGGACGACCAACGCCCTTTTAAACAACGACATGGATCAAGCCAAGCAGGCGATGGCCATGGATAAAACCATTGGCCAAAAAAATCGGGAAATTGAAAATTTATGCCTAAAGCTATTGCTGCAACAACAACCGGTGGCGAAAGATTTACGCTTAATTTCTTCAGCTTTACGGATGATTACGGATATGGAACGAATCGGCCATCAAGCCGCCGACCTGGCGGAAATCCTTACCTTTACCGACTTAAATGAAATCCATAATAGTGAAAATCTCCTCAACATGTCGAAAGCCACCATCAAAATGGTTACGGAAAGTATTGATGCCTTTGTCAATCGAAATCTTGACTTAGCGAAAGCCGTAATCCAATATGATGATGTTGTCGATGATTTGTTTGTGAAAACCAGAAAAGATTTAATTAAACTAATCATCCGAAATAAAGATGCCGGTGAACAAGCCCTCGATTTTTTAATGGTCGCCAAATACTATGAAAAAATCGGCGACCATGCCGTCAATATTGCCAGTTGGGTGGTTTTTGCCATCACCGGTGTGCATGAGGAAAAATTATGATTTATTGCGTTGAAGATGATCGTGGCATTCGCGAGTTAATTGTTTACACCTTAGAAAATACCGGCTATCCCACCCTCGGATTTGAACAAGCAGCTTCGTTTTGGAAGGAAATGAATCAACATCTTCCCGATTTAGTTTTACTTGACATTATGCTTCCCAAAGAAAACGGCTTAGACATTTTAAAGAAAATGCGCGCCAATTCGCAAACCAAACATCTTCCCGTCATTTTAATCACCGCCAAGGATACCGAATATGACAAGGTTATTGGTCTCGATAGTGGCGCCGATGATTACATCGCGAAACCATTTGGAATGATGGAATTAGTGTCGCGCATCAAAGCCGTCCTTCGTCGTTACCAAACCCTAAATAACAGTGAAACCCTGGAATATCGAAACCTAAAACTTGATCCTAAATCCCATCTTGTTTTAGTCAATAATCAACACATCGAACTAACAATGAAAGAGTTTTCGTTATTGCAACTTCTTCTTAGCCATCTGGGTCGGGTCCTGACCAGGGATGAGATATTAAACCACATTTGGGGTTTTGATTTTGATGGCGAAACAAGAACGGTCGATGTTCATATTAAAACATTAAGACATAAACTTCAAGATGCCGGTGCCTTAATCGAAACCATTCGCGGTTTTGGTTATAAAATTGGTGAAAAAAAATGAGAAACAAAATATTTGGCGGCACCATCATTGTCAGTTCGGTAACTTTGTTTCTGACAACCCTCTTACTAAGTTTTGTTTTCTATCAAAACACGATCAAAGATTTAGATCATCGCTTACAAGAAGAAGGCATGTATATTGCGAAGGCTTTTATGCAAACCGACATTTCTTACTTAAACAATATCGGCTTAACAAGTGACAATCGGATTACCTTAATTGATGTTGACGGGGTAGTGCTCTATGATAACTTTGCCGTTCCCCAGACCATGGATAATCACCTAAATCGTCCGGAAGTTAAAGAAGCCATCGCTTCGGGAGAAGGAAGTGATGTTCGTCAATCCGATACGATCGGCCTAAACGCCCATTATTATGCGATTAAAATGGAAAACGGCCAAATTTTACGGATGGCCGCCACCACCAAAACCGCTTTGGCGATGTTTGGCAATACGTTACTGTGGATTATTCCGATCATCATTTTAGGTTCGTTAATTGCCATTTTCCTAACATCGAAGATAACCGGGCAAATTGTCAAACCTATTTTAAAACTCAATTTAGACTATCCGTTAAATAACTACACCTATCCGGAATTATCCCCGCTTCTCATCAGAATGGCTCGCCAAAACAAAAAAATCGATGAACAAATCAAAGAAGCCAACGCCAAGCAAGAAGAGTTTTTAACGATAACCGAGAATCTTGAAGAAGGCTTTATTGTTTTTGACGAACAAAAAAATGTTTTATTAGCTAATAAAAGTGCGAAAGCCATCTTTAAGCATGATATGTGGGAAGGAACCAATTATTTAAAACTAAGTCGCGATTTAGAGTTTATTAGAATCATTGATTCCGTCTATCAAGAAGAACGGGTTTCCTCAAAAGTCAGTTGGAATGGTAAAATTTATCGTTTATTAGCTCACAGTGTGAAAGCAAGTAATGAAGAGCTGGCGGCGGTTTTATTTATTACCGATATTACCGAACGTGAATTGCTGGAAATCAGGCGAAAAGAATTTTCGGCGAATGTCTCCCATGAATTAAAAACCCCCCTTACTTCCATCATGGGATATGCGGAAATCATGGAAAAAGGGATTGCGAAAACCGAAGATATTCCACGGTTTTCCAAGCAAATCCATCAAAGCGCTTCTCATTTGCTGGCGTTGATTGATGATATTATCAAGATATCCAGGCTCGATGAAGGAGACTTGAAGAAGCAATTTGGGGAAGTTGATTTAAGTAAAATCATTAATCAAGCCATCACCACTTTGCAAGGAAAAGCCGACAGCAATCATGTCAATTTAGATGTGCAAATCAAATCGGTTCTTTACCAAGGGATTGAAAAAGTCCTCTATGAACTGGTTTACAATTTAATTGATAATGCCATCATCTATAATCATGAAGGCGGTCATGTTTTCGTAAAGTTAACCAACCAAAACAATCAAATCACGCTTGTGGTCAAAGATGACGGAATCGGGATTGCGAAAGAATATCAAAGCCGAATTTTTGAACGGTTTTACCGCATTGATCCGAGTCACTCCAAATCAACGGGTGGAACGGGTTTAGGGCTTTCCATTGTCAAGCATGCCGCCATCGTTCATAATGCGAAAATTGAATTAGAAAGTGAACCGGGTTTAGGAACAACCATCACGGTTATATTCCCTAATTAAAAATTGTCGAAATAATTGTTTACTTCTTAATCAAGGCGTGTTTCAATATT
>JBFXGS010000070.1:4556-6829 GCA_050177775.1 Bacilli bacterium
TATTTTTTATTAGGAGTAAGCCAATGTTTTTAGGACGAAAAAAGAATTAAACGATTTACTAAATATTTATCATTCTCAATCTTTTCAATTTGGAATCATCCATGGACGAAGAAGAGTTGGAAAAACAACTCTGCTAAAAGAATCAATAAAAGACCGAAAAGCTCTTTATTTTTTGGCTCAACAAGCCAATATCAAAACTAACCTCGAGCTTTTTAGTAAAACTTATGGCCAATATAAAAACCTTGGTCCGTTTGTTTTTAGTTCATTTTATGATTTAATGGAAACCATTTTTAAAGAAGATAATTTAATTGTAATAATTGATGAATTTACATATTTGACGGAAGTTGATCATTCCATCGAATCAATGCTCCAAGGTTTGATTGATCAATTTAAAGACACTTCAACAATAAAATTAATTATCTCCGGTAGTGAAGTTGGCATGTTTGAAAATTTATTTTCCCACAGCAAACCCCTATTCAACCGCTATACTTTTGAATTGCATCTAAAAGAATGTGATTATTGGGAAAGTAGTTTTTATTATCCTAATTATTCGATGGAAGATAAAATTAGAACATACGCAATTTGGGGCGGTCTCCCCTATTACTTAGCACAAATAAATGACAAGCAAACCATCAAAGAAAATATTTGTCAATTAATAATATCCGAAAATGCCCGTTTTGCGAATGAAGTGCAAATGCTTTTATCAACGGAATTAAGAAGCATTCAAGAATATCAAAGCGTTCTCCAGGCCATTCAAAGTGGCAGCACCAAAATTTCGGAAATTGATTCAAAATCACAATTAAAGGATACCGCTAAAACCTCAAAATATGTTAATAAATTAATTAAATTGGAAATCATTGAAAAAGAACAAAGATTTTTAGAAAGTCCCAATTCTAAAAAAAATCTTTATCGCATTAAAAACAATTTTATGGCTTTCTATTATCGCTATATTTGGAAAAATCTGTCGGCGCGCTTTATGATGACGGCTTCCGATTTTTTTGATGTTTTAATTGGCGAGGACCTTGATAATTATGTTTCAACCCGATTTGAAAAAATTTGTGAGCAATTTTCCATCAAAACATTTAAAAAAAGGACTAATGAAGTAATTTTGAATATCGGTCGCTACTGGTATAATGACCAAAACTTAAAAAAAGAAATAGAAATCAATCAATGCATAAAATCCAATAAATCAATTTATGTTTATGAATGCAAGTGGACAAAACATCCGGTAACATCAGCTATTTTATATGATTTAAGAGAAAAGGGAAAAGAACTAAACGCCGATAAATTTGGAGCATTTTCAAAGTCAGGCTTTGATAATACTATCAACAAAAACGACTATGATTTAATTGCTCTGGATGATTTATTTGAATTTTAATTATTTACTGAATCGTGTTTCACTAAAACAAAGACCCCGTAGGATTTCCTACGGGGTCTTACATTTGATTAAATCTTCATAAAATCAACAACGTCAATAATGAAGATGGTAGCTCCTCCAACCGTCACCTCTAACGGGGCGGATGGCATAATTCCAAATTCGCTGATGACTGAACTTGGAACCAATTCATTGCGCGTTCGCGAATGTTCGGCGATGATTTTTATTACGCCTTCGACTTCTTCGTCTTTCGCCCCAATCATCAAAGTCGTATTTCCTCGTCGAAGGAAACCGCCGCTCGAAGCCAGTTTGGTTACAAAATACTTGTTTTTCACAAGTCCTTTCATAAGCGAAGGACAATCATCATTAGCTATAATAGCAATAATTAGTTTCATTTAATCACCTGCTTTCTTATTAAATTAAGGCGATGAAGGCTTTGAAGTTATCCAAAGCCGTCTTAACATCGGCTTTCGAAGTAAATTGAGCATCAGTAAAGGTTGGCTTGAATGGATGAACAATACCTTCAAGAGACTTATTAAGCATGGTTGCAATCGATCCGCGTATTACACGTGAATAATCCCACAAAGCTGTTGACAACTCGGTTGAATCACAAGCGGCAATCGAAGTATAAGTAATGTTCTCAAAATCAAGTCCCGCGGCATCCATCATTTGGATGGCATCTAAGAAGCCTTGTAAGTCACTGAATTGATTAGTTGTCGTTGTTAGGACATATTCACCACGGCGCACCGCTCCCGATACTAAATCGGTGGAAGTTGCGTGGTAGAACCATTGATAACCATCATCCGGCGTCTTAATAAAGCCGTTTAAGGAACTTGCTAACATATCATCAACCATGTCGGCAACGGTGGCTTCTAGAACTCGTGATTGCAAGACAATC
>JBFXGS010000071.1:0-6769 GCA_050177775.1 Bacilli bacterium
TGAATTGAAGAATAATATTAAGAAAGTTTGGTGGAAAGCTTTCGTTCAAGATACTCCTTATAATGTCGGAATGGATAGTGCCATTTTAATGAATTCCCAAGTTTGGATTGCTAGTGGACATGTCGGGGGTTTTAGCGATCCTTTAACAGATTGTAAAAAATGTGGAATCAGATACCGTGCCGACAAACTTATTGAAGAACATACTCATGGTGAAATTACCGGTGATGGTATGAGCAATGATGAATTAATGAAATATATCAAAGACAATCAAATTGCTTGTCCCGCTTGTGGATCCACCCAATTCACCGAGATTCGTAAATTTAATTTAATGTTTAAAACAAATCAAGGTGTTATTGAAGATGAGAAGACCACGGTCTATTTAAGACCGGAAACGGCTCAAGGAATATTTGTTAATTTTAAGAATGTTCAACGTTCCACAAGAAAAAAAGTTCCTTTTGGAATTGCGCAAATCGGAAAGAGCTTTCGCAATGAAATAACTCCGGGTAATTTTATCTTTCGAACCCGTGAATTTGAACAAATGGAATTAGAATTTTTCTGCAAACCCAATACCGATTTAGAATGGTTTTCTTACTGGAAACAATATTGTTTAGATTTTTTAGATAAACTTGGACTAGATAAAAAGCGATTACGCAATCGTGATCATGAAGCCAAAGAATTATCTTTCTATTCAAAAGCGACAACGGATATTGAATTTCAATTTTATTTTGGATGGGGTGAGTTATGGGGAATAGCCGATCGAACTGATTATGATTTAGGAGTTCATCAAAAGCAATCCCAAACCAGCCTTGAATACTTTGATCCGGAAACCAATACCAAATATCTTCCTTATGTGATTGAGCCTTCGGTCGGGGTTGAACGCTTGTTATTGGCCGTTTTAACGAGTGCTTATGATGAAGAATTATTAGAAAATGGTGAAACACGCGAAATCCTTCATTTACCGATTTCGCTTGCACCATATAAGGTTGCAGTCCTGCCTTTGGTAAACAAATTAAATGACAAAGCGTTTGAAGTTTATCAAGTTTTACAAAATAAGTTCATGTGTGATTTTGATACAAGCGGTTCGATAGGCAAGCGATATCGACGGCAAGATGCCATAGGGACACCATTCTGTGTAACTTTTGATTTCCAATCAATTGATGATCAGTCCGTCACGGTTCGCCATCGCGATACCATGATTCAAGAAAGAATAAAAACAGCCGATTTAAATTCTTATTTTTCAACAAAAATGAATTAAAAGGGGGGGATAATTTTGATTATTTCTGAAGAATTATTGAACAAAATCAAAAAAGAAGCAGATATCATTAAAATTATCGGCGAGTATATTAAGCTTGAAAAGAAAGGCGCCAATTTTGTTGGTTTATGCCCTTTTCATCCCGATACTAACCCTTCCTTGAGTGTTTCTCCCGCTAAGAATATTTATAAATGTTTTAGTTGTGGAGCATCGGGAAATGTCTTCACGTTTATTCAAGAGTATGAACATGTTCCCTTTCCAAAAGCTGTGCAAATCGCCGCTTCGAAAGTGGGAATCACGATTGATCCTGATGCTAACGCTTCTTCGGGTCCCAATTTTACAAAATACTATGAGATTATGCAAAAGGCTTGTTCTTTTTACGAATTTTATCTTAAGAACACCAATGACGGAAAACAAGCCCTTGAATATTTGCACAATCGACATTTAGATGATGAAATAATTAAAAGATTTCATATTGGTTTGGCTCCAGTCGCTTTTGATCTCCTTTATCGGAGTTTGTTGAATGAAAAAATCCAACCTTTAAATATGATTGAAGTTGGATTAGTTCGATCAAGCAAGGAATATTATGATGTTTTTCGGAACCGCATCATGTTTCCGATTGAAGATTTAATGGGAAACATCGTGGGTTTTAGCGGCCGCATTTTTCAAAAATCCGATCAAAAAGAAGCCAAATATGTCAACAGCAGCGAAAATATCATTTTTAAAAAAGGGCAATTACTCTTCAATTATAAAAATGCCATCAATGATATTAAAAATGCTAATCGCGTCATTTTGTTTGAAGGCTTTATGGATGTTATTGCCGCTTATCGGGCCGGAGTCATTAATACGGTGGCATCAATGGGGACGGCTTTAACGCAACAGCAAATTAAAGCCATTGGAAAACTCACAAATAATATTACGCTGTGCTACGATGGTGATTTTGCGGGGATTGAGGCTACCAAAAAAGCCATTCATTTATTAAATCAAGCCAAATTCAATGTTTCCGTGGTACGACTCCCCGATGAGCTTGACCCCGATGAATATATCAATGAATATGGTGCCGAGCGTTTAGCTTCACTATTGACCAAAGAGACGATTTCAGGAATTGATTATTTATATGAAGTCGAAAAGAAAAATTTGTTAATAGCGGATATTAATAGTATTGAAAATTTTAAAAAACGGATTTTTGAATACATGCTCTACTACCAATCGCAAGTTTTAAGTGAACGTTATTTAAAACAACTTGCAAAAGATTTAAGCACCAGTGTTGAAAGTTTGCAAATCGATTTTCAAAATGCTTCGTCAAAAAACGCATTTCGGAAAACAGACATAAATGAACAAGACATTGTTGAATTTCAACAAAAAAACGCTGCCAAAAAAACTATTAAGTCCCCCAAACCTTCATTTGCGATTGCTGAACGTCAACTGATTAAAAAAATTTATTGGTCCCGCGAAGAGTGCATGGAAGCAAAATCGAAGTTGGAACGTCTTTACGTATTACCAAAACAAAGGGATTTACTTTATTCTTTGTATGATTATTATAGTAATAATGAAAAAATGGATGAAGCCATATTTAAATCGCGATTGACACCAGACATGGTTGAGCTACTTGTCGATATTCTTCAAAATACCAATGAACCTTTTCTTGAATTGAATGAGATTTTTGAGTTAATCAACAATCATCATAAAGAAAAAATCGTGGAAAACTTGGGCATCGAATTTCAAAAAAGCCAATCCTTGGACACATTAAGTCAAATCGGAAAAATAAAAAAAGAAACAACCAAATTTAAAGGAGTTGATAAAAATGATAAATGATAATGTACAATTGATGGAACTTATCGAGGAAGGTCGTAAAAAGGGATTTGTTGCTGTCAAAGACATTATTGCTCTTGTTGACGAAGAAAGCGAAGATTTCGATGAAATCACCAAATTACTGGAAAGTGAAAATATTGATTTAGTTCGAGATAGTGATTTAGAAGCTTATGGTCAAGAAGAAGTAACCAATGAAAAATTCGGGGAAGATTTTGAAGGCTTTATTGGTGAATTAGAAGGTGATTCGGAGTTTAATGAATTCACTAATGAAATTGAAAATGATTTAAAAACAAAGGATATCGATGATATTGTCTCTTCGTACGTTTCACCGGCACAAGCCGATGACCCCGTCAAGATGTATTTAAAAGAAATAGGCCAAATTCCTCTTTTAACAATAAACCGCGAACTTGAATTGTCGCGAACTGTTCAACAAGGATTGTTAGCGCAAGATATCATTCGCGCGGTGGATAGAGGGAAAAAAGAAGTATCCCCAACGGATTTAGAACGTTTCCGCCAATTTGTTCGTGAAGGTCAAGATGCGCGTGAAGTTCTGATTGAATCCAACTTAAGATTGGTTGTTTCGATTGCGAAAAGATATTTGGGTCGTGGCATGCAGTTTCAGGATTTAATTCAAGAAGGAAATATGGGACTGATGAAAGCCGTTAATAAATTTGATCCTACCAAAGGTTTTAAATTTTCGACTTATGCCACTTGGTGGATTCGTCAAGCCATCACAAGAGCTATTGCCGACCAAGCTAGGACGATTCGAATTCCTGTCCATATGGTTGAGACCATTAATAAACTCGTGCGAACCCAACGAAAATTAACGCAAGAGCTTCGTCGCGAACCTACTCCCGAAGAATTAGCGACGGAGATGAAAATATCCGTGGAAAAAGTTCAACAAATCCAAAAAATTGCTCAAGAACCTGTTTCCTTAGAAACTCCCGTCGGTGAGGAAGATGATTCAACTCTTGGTGATTTTGTTCATGATACCGATTTACCGAACCCGCTTGACTACACGATTAATGAAAAGTATAAAGAAGAAATTGATATTGTTTTGAAGACGTTAACGCCACGTGAAGAAAAAGTTTTACGTTTGCGTTTTGGCTTAACAGATGGAAAAGCTCATACTCTTGAAGAGGTTGGCAAAGAATTTGGAGTTACGCGTGAACGAATTCGACAAATTGAAGCAAAAGCGATTCGTCGTTTACGTCATCCGACTCGCCAAAAACGTTTAAGTCAATTTAAGTAAAGAAGAGGCATCAAATTTTTGATGCCTTTTTGATTGTATTTGCATTAAGCTGTTTATTTTTGTATAATTAAGAAGTGAGGTGTTTATGATTTCCATCCGACTTCAAACAATTGCTTCTTTTATTCCTCCCGCCAAACGGATTGCTGATGTGGGTTGTGACCATGGTTATGTCATAATTGAAGCCTTTCAAAAATATCAAATCGAATCGGCCGTGGCTTTAGACAATAAGACCGGACCATTGTCCAAAGCAATCGATAATATTCGTGGCTTCGATTTTTTTGACCGCATTAATTTTGTCCTTAGTGAGGGTCTAGACCAATTTTATGCGAAAGTAGACGCCTTTATTTTTGCTGGTATGGGCGGGTTAACCATCATTGACATTATCAAAAACGGATTGTCGAAAATTGGCGATGCCAAATTAATTATCCAAGCCAACAGCCACATGGCGGATGTTCGCCTTTTTTTAAATGATTTAGGCTTCATGATCAAAAACGAAGAAATTGTTTTTGAAGGTGGAAAATACTATGAATTGGCTTCTTTTGAAAAAGGTGAATTTAGAAAGTATTCTGAAGAGGAAATTTTCTTTGGACCACTTTTGTTAAAGCGTAAAAATGAATTATTTTTAAACAAAATTCGCAATGATTTACGAATTTACCAAGCCATACCTAAAAAAACGCTTAAAATTCAAAAATTAATCAATAAAATTGAGGACTTGTTATGATTATCAAAGACGTTATGAACTATTTAGAAAATTTATATCCCGCCCATTTGGCTATTGACTTTGATCAAGAACGCATTGGGCTAATAATCGGTGATGAAAATCTGGAACTAAAAAACATCCTTTTTGCTTTGGACTTAACTTTGGAAGTTTTGCAAGAAGCAATTGAAAAAAAAGCCAATCTTGTCATCACGCATCATCCATTTTTCTTTAAGCCTTTATTTCAAGTTTTATTTTCCACAAACGAGGGAAAAATCATTAAATTAATGTTAGAACACCAAATTTCCTTATTCGTGATGCACACGAATTTAGATGTTGGAAAGGGTGGAGTCAATGATGTTTTGGCCAAGCTTATTGGAATTGAAAATGTTCAAGTTATTAATGATGAGCCTTCAAAAGGGAATTTCCTTAGGTATGGAAACATTCCTCCCCTTTCTTTAGAAAGTCTTGCTAAAAAAGTCGAAAAACAATTCAAGATTACGGGTGTAAGGGTAATAGGCGATAGAAAACGGGTTATTTCAAGGGTTGGCGTGGTTGGAGGAAGTGGAGCTCATGATGAAGATATTGACGCGGCTTTAAGTGTGGGGCTTGATTGCTATATTACAGGCGAAGTAAAATTACCCGCTGCCCAAAAGGTTTATAATCAAGGGTTAGCTCTAATTGAAGTCAACCATGGTGTCGAAAAATTAGTTTTTGAAACTCTTTCAATAAAAATGGAAACGGATTTAGCTTTAAAAAACCGGGTATTGGTTACGAAAACGAATACTGATCCCTTGTATTTTTTGAGATAAAAAATCAGGCTATTAAATAGCCTGTTTAATTTTGGGAATTATTTTTCAATAATACAATCTGTTGGACAAACTTCTTGGCAAGCTCCACAATCGATGCAAGCATCGGGATCAATAACATAAATTTCACCAGGTTTAATGCAATCAACTGGGCATTCAGCTGCGCAAGAACCACAAGCGATACATGAATCAGTAATAAATCTTGGCATTATGATTCCTCCTCTTTGAACAAAGATATTGTAACATGAATATATAATAAAATAAAGAATAATTTAAACAAAAAACATTTTCATTGTGTTTTTGTTTAATTTGTAGTAAAATACCATTAGTAAAAAAGGAGTAAATATATGGTTAATTTAGATTGGTGGGTTTTCACCTTAATTCTTTTAGGGGTTTTAATAGTTGGCGGAGTTGCAGGCTTTTTTATTTCTCGAGCTATTTTCACAAAATATCTGGAAAAAAATCCTCCGGTTAATGAAAAAATGATTCGGGCAATGATGCAACAAATGGGAAGAACTCCTTCAGAAAAACAAGTAAGACAAGTAATGGCTTCGATGAATCAAGCCAAAACAACTAAATAAAATGGATGCCGACCAGGCATCCTTTATTTTTTGAAGTAAAATGGTTGTTCTTGATGGTTGATTAAACGCTTTATATTGTCACGGTGACGGAAAATAATGATGAGATAAATCAAGCTGTGGAAAAAGGGGAAATACCAATCAATTGGTAATTTGAATATTGGGTCAAATCCTACCCAAAACAAGATAAAAGCCCCGATTAGTGTTAAACCCGCACTTATTAGAGAACTTAACGAAACCAGTTTTGTCATAATTACTAAAAAGACAAATATCACAAACCCAAAAGCAAAGATCAACGGGCTAAACCCAAGTAAAGCCCCCGCTGCTGTGGCTACGGCTTTTCCACCTTTGAAATTCATAAAAGGTGAA
>JBFXGS010000072.1:0-6684 GCA_050177775.1 Bacilli bacterium
ATTACATTAAAAGTAATCAAATTAAAGGCGATAAGTGATGGTTGTGGTTTTCTCACTAAAAAAATGGTTTTTTTCTTTGTCCCCGCGATGGTTTCATTTTTACGTCATTTTGACATCTTAAGTGAAAATATCTGGATGATTGTCTTGATGATTAGCATTAGCTCCCTTTTGTCTTTTTTCGCAATCATTTACTCGGTAAAACTTACTTTACTTATCCAAAAGAAAGTTCAAAGCAAACAAAGTGATAGTCATGATTGATTTTTTAAGCTCTTTTGTTTTCATGTTCACCCTTACTTTAGGTTTTTATTTGCTCGGTAGTTTTTTATAGCGAAAATCGCAATTTCCTTTGTTTAATCCGCTGTTAGTGGCTTCAAGTATGATGATTGGCTATTTGCTATTGTTACAAATTGATGTTGAAAAGTATTTAGCTTCGGTAAATGGCATTCACTTATTTTTGGGCCCGATGATTGTGGCTCTTGCCGTTCCCATCTTTCTTAATCGGAAGATTATCAAAAAACATTTTGTTTCCATTATGGTGAGAGTGGGCGTCGGGTCCGTTGCTTCCGTATGGTTGGTTGGTAAAATATTCTAAGTAAACCGGGATATTATTTTATCCGTTATTCCGAAATCAAGCACAGTCGCCACTGCCATGGAAGTATCTGCGCAAATCGGGGGAGTGCCAACCATCACGATTGCGGTAACTTCGAAAACCGCGGTTTTTGGAGCGATTGTTCTTCCGATGTTCTTGAAATTATTGAAAATTACCGATCCCTTATTAATCGGTTTAAGTTTTGGAACGACTTCCCATGCTTTAGGAACAGCCAAGGAATTGGAAATAAATGAGGAAGCAGGAGCGATTTCCGGAATTGGTTTAGTGTTTGCGGGCATCGTGACGGTGATAATTGCTCTTCTTTTTTAGAAGGAGATGGCTCCTTCTTTTTTTATTGAAATATAGCAAAAGAAGCGTATAATTAAACAATATGAAGGTGTAGATATGGAAACACAGAAACAATTAAAACGAGGTATTATCAATATTATTTTTCTTGGTTTAGTAAGTTTTTTCATTGATCTTTCAACAGAAATGGTTTATCCGTTGGTCACAATTTACTTACAAACTTTTGCATCCGTTCCCATCGTTGGGGTGATTGAGGGCTTTGCTGAAAGCACCGCAGCCCTGCTAAAAGTCTATTCCGGGTATATTGGTGATCGCTATCAGAATAAAAAACGATTAGCCTTTTTGGGTTATTCGAGCGCCATTTTTTATAAAATCATTCTTTTCTTTTCGGGAAGCTGGGTTGGCATCATGATTGCTCGTTTAGTTGACCGAATTGGGAAAGGGATAAGAACAGCGCCCCGAGATGCTTTAGTGGCGGAATCCGGAGAAGCAACATTGGGAAAATCGTTTGGTTTGCATAAAATGCTGGACATGTTTGGAGCCAGTTTAGGGATATTAATCGCTTATTTACTCTATCAACAATTAGTAAGTGATAATACTATTATTGACATTTCAGCCTTTAAAACCATCTTTTTACTTTCCATTATTCCGGCCATTTTTGGGTTAGTTTTTTTAATGCTGGTAAAAGAGAAGAAGAACCACCAAAAAAGGCAAAATCAAATGACACTAAAAGGTTTGAAAATAAGTCCACGGATAGTATGGTATTTAGTGGTTGTTCTTCTATTTAGCCTTGGAAATTCCAGCAATGCTTTCTTGTTATTGAAAGCGACCGATGCTGGTTACAGTGCCAGTTCGGTTTTACTTCTTTATTTAGTTTATCATCTGGTTTCAACCGTTTTTGCCCTGCCTTTAGGCAAATTATCGGATCGAATTGGTCGCAGAAAATTAGTTGTCCCGGGCTATATGATTTATGGAATTGTTTATTTAGGATTTGCCTTTTTCACATCAAAGATTTCCCTCATGATTTTATTTGGTATTTACGGTTTATATCAAGCCATCATCTCTGGTGCCGAAAAAGCTTTTATTACCGAATATGCTCCGAAAGAAGCCAAAGGAACAATTATTGGTTTATATGGAACTTGCCAAGGTATCGGTTTATTGTTTGCCTCGTTATTAGCGGGAGGTTTATGGAGTTGGCTTGGAGTGTCTGCGCCGTTTATCTTTGGTGGAATAATGGGTTTTACAGCTGCCATTTTAGCTTTTGTGGTAATGACAATTCGCTTTAAAGAACCAGTTACTGAATAAAATTTATTTAAAACCTTTACAAATATTTCTCGGTTGGTATATTATATTTTTTCAATTGACTTAAACTGAAGAATTTGTTAAAATGAATTAGTAGTATTGTTTACTACGAGCTTTAAACTTTAAATTAGGAGGAATAATGAAGAAGTTTTTATTAGCATTTCTATTGGCAATTTCTGCCTTTGCGTTAATTGGCTGTGGTGGTGACAAAGAATCTTTCACCATTGCATTAATCACTGATAAAGGTGATATTGATGACAAATCCTTTAACCAAGCGTCTTGGGAAGGCGTAGTGGAATATGCCACTGAATATGGCATTCCGCACCGATATTACAAACCAACCAAAGCCACGACTGAAGCTTATGTTGCGGCCATTGATTTGGCGGTTGCTAACGGAGCAAAAATCATTGTGACACCGGGATACTTATTTGAAGAACCTGTCAACATTACCCAAAAGAAATATCCAAATGTAAAATTCGTTTTGCTTGATGGAAATCCAGCCAATGTTAATGCCTATGATGATGATCTAACAAACAATGGGACATTAGAAGAAAACACTTATTCTGTTTTCTTTGCTGAAGAACAAGTTGGCTTTTTAGCCGGCTATGCTGCCGTAAAAGATGGCATGACAAAACTTGGATTTATGGGCGGAATGGCTGTTCCGGCGGTTGTTAAGTATGGTCAAGGATTCATTCTCGGAGCAGAAGCTGCGGCAATTGAATTGGATGTTAACGTTACTCTTTCTTATCATTATACAGGCGACTTTATTGCGTCACCAGAAGTTCAAGCTGTTGCTGCCTCAATGTTTACTTCAGGAGCACAAGTTGTGTTTGCGGCTGGCGGAGCTGTTGGCCAATCAGTTATGGCTGCTGCCGAAGCTGCTAACAAAAAAGTTATCGGTGTTGACGTTGACCAAAGCGGTGATTCTGAAACAGTTATCACTTCAGCAATGAAAAACTTAAAACACGCGGTTATTCTTGCCTTATATGCTTACTTTGGCGGAACATGGGATGAAGATTGTGGCGGAGTTGTTTCCACTCTTGATGCATCAAATGACGGTGTCGGTTTCCCAATGGCCACTTCCAAATTTACAACTTTTAGCCAAGCAATGTATGATGCTTTAATGGCGCAATTAGCAGCAAATGAAATTGACATTCCTTTTGATCTTGCATTATCTGGAAAAGAAGATGAATTTGTCTTAACAAAAACCGTAGTCACGATGGTTGAATAATTTTCTAAATAATTGTGATTTTTCATCTAATGAGCGTTGACTTTGTCGACGCTCATTTGCTATCAAAATAAATTTTGACCTTATTAATTATATGAAAGAGATAAAAAAATGGAAATTGTAATTGAAATGCGACATATAACCAAAGAATTCCCGGGCATTAAGGCGAATGATGACATTACTATTCAGCTTTATAAAGGTGAAATTCATGCTCTGTTAGGGGAAAACGGAGCCGGGAAATCGACTTTAATGAGCATTTTGTTTGGTTTATATCAACCAGACCAAGGTGAAATATATAAAAATGGTCAATTAGTAACCATAAAAAATCCTAATGATGCCAATGCTTTAGGAATCGGGATGGTTCACCAGCACTTTAAGCTTGTTGATAATTTTACCGTCTTAGATAATATCATTATGGGTGCTGAACCTCTAAAAAATGGCTTAATTGATCGTAAAGAAGCAAGAAAAAAAGTCTTAGAAATAAGTCAAAAATATAAACTATTAGTCAATCCTGACGACTTAATCGAAGACACGAGTGTCGGAATGCAACAGCGGGTTGAAATTTTAAAAATGTTATACCGTGAAAATGAAATTCTCATTTTTGATGAGCCGACCGCCGTATTAACCCCTCAAGAAATTGATGAACTGATGGCTATCATGAAAGGCTTGGTTGCGGAAGGAAAATCAATTCTTTTTATCTCTCACAAACTAAATGAAATCATGAAAATCGCGGATCGTTGTACGGTTTTAAGGCGGGGGAAAAATATGGGGGTTGTGGAAACACGCAACACTTCAATTGCCAAACTATCGAAGTTAATGGTTGGGCGCGATATTGAGTTTATTACCAATAAAGAGCCTGCCCAACCCCAAGAAACCGTTTTAAAGGTTGAAAATCTAAAAGTTGTTTCTCCAATAAGTAAAAAACATGTTGTAAATGATGTATCTTTTGAAGTTCGAAAAGGCGAAATTGTTTGTATTGCGGGAATTGAAGGAAATGGGCAATCCGATTTAATTTATGCTTTGACGGGTTTAACCCCGGTTAATTCAGGATCTATTTTTCTAAATGGAGTTGATGTTACCAAAAAAAGCATTCGCTTTCGAAATGATAATGGGTTAAGCCATATCCCCGAAGACCGCCAAAAATATGGATTAATTCTTGATTATAGCTTGGCCTATAATTTGGTTTTAAAAAAATACCATACTCCTTTGTTTCATAATAAGGGGTTTTTAAATCAAAAAGCTATTGTTGATTACGCCGATGTATTAATTGACAAATATGATATAAGAAGCGGTCAAGGTTCTCAAACTCCAACACGTAGTATGTCGGGAGGAAATCAGCAAAAAGCCATCATTGCCCGCGAAATTGATAAAAATGCGGATTTGCTGGTTGCCGTCCAAGTATCAAGAGGGTTGGATGTGGGCGCAATTGAATTCATTCATCAAAAAATTCTTAAAGAAAGAAACTTGGGTAAAGCTGTCTTAATGATGTCGTTGGAATTAGATGAAGTAATGAGTTTATGCGACCGAATTTGTGTTATGTTTGAGGGCAAAATAGTGGCCGAGCTAGACCCGAGAAAAACGACAGACCAAGAATTAGGATTATATATGACAAGTGGAAAGAGTGGTGAGACTCATGGAACATGAGAAATCTCGCTTCCAATTAAAGAAATTTATTAATGAACTTTGGTTTAAATTAAAACCCATTCTTGCTTCAAAAGCGGCCAGCACCTTTTTTTCAGTTCTGTTTGCTATCATTTTAGGTCTTCTTGCCGGTTTAGTAATCTTAGTCATTTCCGACCCACTGACTTCAATGCAAGCTTTTGGAAAAATTATTCTTGGCTTTTTTGGAGACCCCGTCTCCGTCGCGATTGGGTTTGGGAATTTTCTTTACTATTCAACTCCGTTAATCTTAACCGGATTATCGGTGGGCTTTGCTTTTAAAACCGGGTTGTTCAATATTGGAGCATCGGGTCAATTCATGGTTGCTCAATATGTGGCGGTTTTAGTTGCGTTTGCGACCGCTGATTTAGGAGCATTGAATTGGGTAGTTGCTTTAGTGGCGGCTGTTTTTGCCGGAGCCATTTGGGGATTTTTCCCCGGTTTCTTTAAAGCGGTATTCAACATCAATGAAGTAATTACTTCCATTATGTTTAACTGGATTGGCATGTATTTAACGACCATGCTCATTAAGGGTAATAGCACTATCTTTGACATCTTTCATGGTTGGACCTATGATGTTCCCTCGACAGCTTTTATTCCCAAATTAGGGCTTGATAAATTAATTCCTAATTCCAGTTTAGACATAGGAATTTTCCTGGCCATAATGGTTGCGGTAATAATCCATGTTGTTTTGAATAAAACGACTTTTGGATATGAACTTAAAGCGGTTGGTCATAATAAAAATGCCAGTAAATACGCCGGAATAAATGAAAAAAGGAACATTATTCTGGCCATGGTTATCGCTGGAGCCTTAGCAGGAATGGCAGGAGGATTGCAAATTCTGGCTGGTGGAGCCGGCAATGTTGGAAATTCGATTCTGGTTGTGGAAACACTTTCGCCGGAAGGTTTTAATGGTATTCCTGTTGCTTTATTAGGGCTTTCCCACCCAATAGGTATTATTTTTTCAGCTTTCTTTATTACTTTTATCCAAACGGGAGGTAATAATGCCGCGGCGGGATTAGTTCCTTATGAGATTGTGGATATAATTATTGCGGCCATCATCTATTGCAGTGCGTTTTCATTACTTGTTCGTTTGTTCTTAACGAATCGCTTACAAAAAAAGAAAAATGAAGAAGAAAAAGAACGCTTAAAAACGGCTGAGGCAGCTGCTTTAATTAGTGAAAATAGCGGAGGAGAACATCATGGATAAACTGTATTTCTTTATTCAACAAATGTTAATATTTTTTGTTCCCCTCGTGATCGTTGCCATTGGGGGAATGTTCTCGGAAAAAAGTGGTGTTATAAATATTGCTCTTGAAGGAATCATGATTTTTGGTGGATACTTTGGAATTGTCTTTATTAATGCCATGCAAGCAAAAGGTTATCTGGAAAATTATCCGCAGTTATTATTAATCTTGGCTTTAGGAGTATCGGGTATTACCGGAATCATTTTTTCGATGCTTCATTCGTTTGCCTCGATAAATCTAAAAGCCGATCAAACCATCAGTGGAGTCGCTTTAAATATGTTTGCACCCGCGTTAGTATTTTTTTTTGCTCGTTCGACTACGGGGGCAAGGCAAGTTTATTTTAGTCCGGTTTT